>DASYZW010000174.1:0-3156 GCA_035945915.1 Verrucomicrobiia bacterium
CGGTTTGACCTCAAGGACATCGCCGCTGTCCGCCACTCGTCCGTCCGGAACCTTCAGCCCCCAAGGCGCGCCCGCATTCCATTCAGATTCGTGAATGGCGCCGTAAAAGTACCGGCGAACAAGCTCAGAGTCTGTCAACGCGCGCCACAACTTTTTGGGAGTCGTGCGAATATAAATAACATAAACAAATCGGGTCATCTTCATATCGTCATTCCTTTCGTTCTTCGAGATTTTTCTCCTTCCCTTGCTTTTGAGGCGTCCGGAATCTATTTTTCCAGTCCGATGAAATCAAAGAACGGAAAGAAACCCGCCGGTGATCCTGAATTGCAAAAACGCGTCCAGGAACTGATTCAATACAAAGGCGGCGGTTACAATGAAACCGACGTCGCGGACATAATCGAAAACGCTTTAAAACTGCTGACGGATGTTAAGGATTCGGGCGACGTCCGGATTATCAAGATTGCCCTGCGCGAGCTGCGTTATGCCTTTCGGCTTTTTGCGCCCTACATTGGCAAACGCAAAGTGACAATTTTTGGTTCCGCGCGCCTGACCCCGGAGGCGCCGGAGTATAAACAGGCCGTTGAATTTAGCCGCAAAATCGCGGAGGCGGGTTTCATGGTCATCACCGGGGCGGGCAGCGGAATCATGCAGGCCGGCCATGAAGGCGCCGGCCCGGCAAAAAGTTTCGGCGTAAACATTCGATTGCCGTGGGAACAAGCCGCCAACCCAGTCATCGCGGAAGACAAAAAACTGGTTACGTTTCGCTATTTTTTCACGCGCAAGCTCATCTTCATTCGCCATTCCGACGCACTGGTCCTGTTCCCCGGTGGTTTCGGCACATTTGACGAGGGGTACGAAGGGCTCACGCTGATGCAAACGGGCAAAAGCCAGCTCATGCCGCTGGTGCTTGTGGACAAACCCGGGGGCGTCTTTTGGAAAACGTGGGACGCGAATGTGCGGGGCCAGCTGCTGAAGTCGAAATTGATTTCGCCGGAGGACGTCAATCTCTACCACATTACCGATGACGTGGACGATGCCGTAAAAGTCATCAATCGCTTCTACAACAACTTCCAGTCCACCCGCTTCGTGAAAGATTTGCTCGTCATCCGGCTAAAACGAACGCCGCCATCGTCCGCGCTTGCCACATTGAACAAGGAATTCGCAGACATCCTTGTCGATGGAAAGATCGAGGCCATTGAGGCCATGCCCGATGAGGTCGACGACAATGATAACCTCGACCTGGCGCGCATCGCGTTGCCGTTCAATCGCCGGGACTATGGGCGATTACGACAATTAGTTGACGCGCTTAACAATTATTAGCTAAATCGGGATTCGTTCACCGAGGTCTCTCCCGGCACGCAAAGGAATGGATTTTATCGATCTCCATGCGCATCAACGCTTAATCGGTCAAAATGCTTATTTCCTGCTTTATTGATTCGCATCCAATTTATAACTTTTCTCCCATTAAATATCCGTGACCGACCTAGCCAAATTGCAACGCCAGCCGGGCCAGATCACACGGTGGCAGAAAGCCCAGCAACAGCTCATGTCCGGGAAATACGCTGCCGCACTTTCCGCTTACCACGATTTGCTCAAGAAATATCCCGGGGTAGCCCAGTTATGGTTCGAAGCCGCCATGGCCGAAGGCCGGGACCTGAATTTCGCCGGCGCCGAGAAAGCCCTCGAACAGGCGGCGTCTGTGGGCGCGAATGACGTTGCTTTGCTCGTGCTTATTGGCCAGGAGTATTTCAGGCTTCGGCGTTTTGACCGGGCCCGGACCAGTTTTCAACGCGCCGTGTCGGCCGATCCTAATTCAGTCCACGCCCTTTTGAGCATGGCCGCATGGTGGGAACGCGAACGGCGATTGGCCGACGCCATAGAATGCGCCGAAGCCTGCCTGGACCGGCATCCCCAGGACCCGCAAGCCCGGTATTACCACACGTTTCTTCTTCATCGCCAGGGGCGTAACGACGAGGCTGCCGCGGCCTTGCGCGAACTCAATAAGCGCGGAAATTTAGACACCAACCTGAAAGTATCCGCACACCACTTATTGGGAGTAGTCCTGGACGCCCTTGGCAATTACGACGAGGCATGGCAGATGTTAGGAAACGCCAAGGCGGCGGCGAAAACAACGACGGACACGGACGCGCTTATCCGCACCTACGACAAATGGGATCGCTGGCGGCGTGATTTACTGGCGAGCCTCACACCGCAAATCATCCGGCAATGGCGCTCGGAAACAACCGGCCCGGCCAGGCTGGCTTTTTTAGGCGGACATCCGCGGAGCGGGACCACGCTCATGGAGCAAATCCTGGGGGCGCACCCGGAAATCCGTGCGTTCGATGAGCCCGAAGCATTCCCGCAGGAAGTGCTGAACATTTTTTGTCCCGCGCAGGCGACCCACGGCCTTACATTGTTCGATCTCAATGCGCTATCGGCCTCACGCCGCGCCGGGCTTCGCGATCGTTATTTCAAAAGTCTCATGCGGGAAGCACCCGCGGGACTCGGCAGTGAACTGTTGCTCGATAAAAATCCATCACCCACCAATTCGCTCCATCTTTGGTTGCGTCTTTTTCCCGAAATAAAGGTGATCATCGCGCTGCGCGATCCGCGGGACGTCATCCTTAGCTGTTACCTGCAAAATCTGCCGCTCAATCCGGCCACAGCTAATTTCCTTTCCATCGAACGCACGGCAAAGCACTACGGCGACCTCATGGATGTCTGGTTGCGATTCCGCGAACTGGGCGGGTTTGATTGGATTGAAATGCGCTACCACGAAGTAGTCGACAACCCCGAGGGCGAAGGCCGGCGTGTGACCGAATTCCTGGGCCTGCGATGGCACCCCCAACAGCCGAACTACGCGGAAACCTCGGGCAAAAAGATTCTCCATTCGCCGACGTATTTTGAAGCCGCCAAACCGGTCTACAAACAAAGCCTTGACCGCTGGCGCAACTATGCTTCATGGCTGGCGCCGATGCAGGAACGCCTGGCGCCCTATTGCAGGCAGTTTGGGTACGGGACGTGAACTTTAATCCACTCGTCTACTCGTTGGCCTTTAGATTCAATTTGGCGAAGATGGGTTGCAATGCGGCCGTCCATTCCGCGTAGCCGGTCGCATTGGGATGGAGCAGGTCAGGAAATATATCCTTGGAACAA
>DASYZW010000175.1:0-1859 GCA_035945915.1 Verrucomicrobiia bacterium
GGCGTTCCCACAACCGCGCAAGAGGACGTTCTGTATCGGCGCGACTTTGCCAACGCCGTCGAGCGCATCTCCCTGTCTTCATTCAACGAATATTTCATCCTCAAAGCCATGGGACGCATGGGCTGGACCGATCCGGCCTTGCAGACGGTGCTCGACGATTGGGGCGGACAGATTAAGTATGGCGGGACCACGTTTTTCGAATGCTACCTGCCCTCATGGAATGCCATCATCCCGCAAAACGGTCCGATCCCCGCCAACCAGGCCGGCTACACGAGTTTGTGTCATCCCTGGAGCGCCGGTTGCACCCGATGGTTGACGAGCTATGTGGCCGGCATCCAGCCGACCGCGCCTGGATTTGCCACTGTGGATATTACGCCGCATTTGGGCCGGCTCCTGACTCGCGTCGCGGCCGACGCGCCCACGCCGCATGGCATCATCCACTGGAGCTTCGATGCCCGGCGCGGCCGGGCTGAACTGGTGATTCCCGAGGGCGTGACCGCGCGCGTTGGCATCCCTGCGGCGGGCCGCACCATTGACAGTATACGCATCAACGGCCGGCAATCGTGGCCGACACCGCTCACGGCCGGCACGGACGAGCAAGGGAATCAAATGTTCAAAAAAGGTGATGAAGCGTACGGGCAAGGCGATTCCGTTTATTTCCCCGGCCTGGCGCCCGGACGTTATAGTTTTAATATTCGATACAGCGGCAAAGCCCCGGCTTATGTGCCGCAGCCGCTGGTTTACCCTGACCCGGTGAACGTGCGCAACCAGGATGACACAACCCACGGCAACTGGGGCGGAGTTTATGGAAAGGACGGATACCTGCTGCTCGGTTACGATGGCGATGGGACCAATCGCGAACAACTGCCTCCCTACGTTCAATCGGTCACCGTCCGCTCGGGCAAATTCACTCAATGGGCAACCGACATTAGCGATGGCCGTGCGCTGGCGTCCAATGACCGCAATGAAGGAGCGCGAAATGCCGCGGCCTTTTATCGGGATTGGACGGTGCTTGTGGACATCCGCTTAAAACAGCCGCATCCATTTCGCGTGGCGGCGTATGCCGTCGACTTCGACCATAAGGACCGGCAGGAAGCCGCCGATATTTACAACCTGCCCGCCCTCACGCTTGCCGCGCCCACGCAAGCGGTCCGCGATTACCAGGACGGCAAGTACGTGATCTATGATTGCCACGATTCCGTGCGCCTGCGATTCGACAATGTCCGCGGCCCGAACGCGGTGGTCAGCGGAATCTTTTTCGATCCAACGGCGAACGACACGAACGCCAGCAATTGAGCGGTGAATTCGTTTAAATGGCAGGGCCAAACCTGCGTCCCTCCGCCCGCTCATCGCTAATTTGACCCAAGCGTTTTATTCAGTCCCGGGGAGCGCACGCGCCCCGCGTGCCAGGAGGGCGCCTCCGCCCGACCAGTCCCAAACCCGATTATCCGGTAGGGCCAAACCTGCCGGTTTGCCCTAACTTCAAATTCGCATTACCCCGAACAATCCGGCGGTTATTCGTCCCTCCGCCAGTTCATCGCTAATTTCACCCAAACGTTTTATGTAGTCCCGGGGAGCGCACGCGCCCCGCGTGCCAGGAGGGCGCCTCCGCCCGACCAGTCCCAAACCCGATTATCCGGTAGGGCCAAACCTGCTGGTTTACCCTAACTTCAAATATGCATTAACTCGTAGGCGCCGAGGTGACGAGACTCTAACTAAATTCAGCGGTTTGACCGACGGCCGTGGTTCGATCAGTCAGAGTCTCGTGACCTCGACGCCTACGGGTGGCCTTTGCGTGATGAAATTTTGGGTTGGATTTCGCATTCTGATAATTCGGTGAATTCTGTCTAAATAAATTC
>DASYZW010000176.1:0-3848 GCA_035945915.1 Verrucomicrobiia bacterium
TAAGTATCGTCAAACCGGAACTGCCAAGGTGCCAAAGACCGCAGCTAATAAGGCTGACCGGATTTTTGACGGCGGTAATCAGGAGACTCTTAATGAGCAGCGAATTGGCGACGCGCAGGGCGAACAACCTGGATACGGTGACGGGTTGCGTTTCAGGGTCAGCAGGATAATCCAGGAAGACGACCAAATGGGCGCGGCGATCCACCAACGCGAAGGCCGGCTCGCTGCCCGTCAGGAATAAAAATTGGTTTTGGCGCGGATCCATAACGCTGACATTTTCGGTGAGCAGGTTTATTGCTTCTTTTGAGAAATCGGCGTCGCTGTAGGTGTGGTCCACGACAATGCCGGAGGGTTTGTCCGCCAGATTGACGACCTTTATGTCCCCGGCAGCGTTTCTGAAGACAATAATTTCCATGTCCTGCGCCAGCAGCAGGACCGCGTGCCCCGGTGTCCGCGGCGCCAACCCGGTAAAGACCGCCTGGAGAAGTTGTTTCCATTGCGCGGGGTCTCGAATGATGAGGCGATTTCTGGAAACCAGGACTGATTTCCGTTCCGCGCGTTTTTCCTTATCAAAGGTCAACACTGAAAAGCGGCACTGATATTCGTTGGTGCTCTCGACTGGCGCCCAGGTTGCGTGAGCAAAGGCGCCTTTGGTCCGAAGCGGACAGAGGATTTCGACGGCATCTCCGGCGCAATAGGCGGAAAAATTCGTGACGCTCGGTGTTTGAATGCGATGCGCGCGCAAGCCAGGAGACGTGGCGCAGCCGGCCAATATGATCAGCGCGGCGCACGCGAACGCAATTAAGGCTTTTGACAACAGCAGCTTCATCCGGCGTGAACTTAAATACTTGTCCGGCAATTATATCTTCAACTTGGTTTGGGCGAAGAGAAAGTTTTTGCGGTTGCGATAAACACGCAGGGGCGCGTGGTGCGTTGCACGAGTTTGGAACACAAGCATGTATCACCAAACAGCCTTTCGTACCTTCCGAATCCGGTCCCATATTTCGTCCGGCATTTCCTGTCGCCAAACTCCGCCCAACAAGTAATTGAATTTGGGATTTTCTTTCGCTTCACTTTCGATTCGAGCAATAAATTTTGAGCCGTGCCAAGTAAGAAGCGTCTCCAGTGGGCCTCCTGCCAGTAAACTTACTTGTTCCTCTGTGAGTTCGCAGCGGACGATTTGCAATATCGCCAGCCATGCGTCTTCCGGCTCCTCTGTGCATGCATCGAACATCGTATATTCGCCATCAAGCCACGCCTTCACCAGGTCGTTAACTCTTTTCTTCGGCATAACGATAAGCCTGTGATTGCGACCTGCCGCAATTAAGTTGGTTTCGATGGTTGGGCGTTGCCGAAAATTCTCTCGTGTTCCTGCATCACATAGCGATCAGTCATGCCGGCGATGTAATCGCAGACGGCCCGGCGCAGGCCGCTTTTTTTGACGCGTTTTTGGGCGCCCTCGCCAATTTCGTCGGGATGTTTCAGGAAATAGCGAAAAAGTTCCTCGAGCATTTTCACCGCGCGCATGTTGGGTTGATGGACGACAGGGTTAAAATAGAGGTTCTGGTAAAGGTAATCTCTGAGTTCTAGGTTTAAGTTGCGCCACTCGTGGCTGTGCTGGATAAGAGCTTTCGGAAAACGGCGCACATCGTCGGCAGACTTCACTTTCGCGGCGAGAATGAGCGGTTCGCTATTGCCCACGACATCACGGATCTGCATGTCGATGATCGTACGGATGATGAAATATCGCCGGGATTCGGCCGGCGGGTTTCCATGTTCTTTTTTCACGAGGCGGGCGGCCTGGGCGAAAATCCGGACATTTCGAATCAAATGCGATTCGGAGAGCAATCCTGAATCGAGGCCATCGTCCAGGTCGTGGCTGTAGTAGGTGATCTCGTCGGCAAGGTTGGCGATTTGCGCTTCGAGGGAGGAATTTTTGGCCTGAAAGCCTCGGTGTTTGTCCGGGTGATCGTAGGATGTATAGTGCTTGGCAAGGCCTTCACGGACTTCCCAGGAGAGGTTCAGGCCCGGAAAGTCCGGATATTTTTGCTCGAGCAATTCAACGATGCGCAGGCTGTGCTGATTATGCTCGAAACCGCCGTGCCCCTTCATGAGGCGGGACAAAACAGTTTCGCCCTTATGGCCAAAGGGTGAATGGCCCAGGTCGTGTGCCAGCGCAATGGTCTCGGCGAGATCTGAATTCAGTTTGAGAGCGCTGGCGATGTTGCGCGAGACGGCCGCCACTTCGATCGTGTGGGTCAACCGGGTGCGGAGGTGGTCGCCGCTTCCGTTAAGAAAAACCTGGGTTTTGTATTCGAGGCGGCGAAATGCCCGAGAATGGATAACACGGTCACGGTCACGCTGATACTGGGTGCGCCATGCGGGGGGCGATTCATCGAATTCGCGTCCGCGTGTTTCAGCGCTCAACTGAGCGTAGGGGGCGAGAATGCGGCGTTCAATTTCTTCGAGTTCCTCTCGGGTCCGAGGCATGCGAAAAGTAAAATGGAAAACGGAAAAATTAGAAAGGACTTTGTTGGGTTGAGGACAAATACCGGCCCCTGCAAATGGACTTCCGAGCCATCACACAAGGCCGCAGACGAGACTGAGGTTCTCGACCGTCCGGGCTAATTCGCGAGGACTTCCTGCACGGAAATTCCGCGCAAAGCGAACAAGCGCCGGATGGTTTCTTCGATCAAATTGTTCGGGCAACTTGCGCCGGCGGTCACGCCTACGGTTATTTTGCCGGGCGGCAGCCAGTCGCGGGTTTCCACTTCGGCGCGAATGTGCTGGTTATAGTGACGAATCAGGCTGCCCGATTCCATTTTCGCGGCGTTCTTGATAAAGTAGGTTGGCAGTTTAGCCTCGCCCATTTCGGCCAGGTGCGAGGTGTTGGAGGAATTGTAGCCACCAACGACGATCAGGAGGTCCATGGGCTCCTGCAACAGCTTTTCAAGGGCGTCCTGCCGGTCCTGGGTGGCGCCGCAGATGGTGTCAAAGAACCGGAAATGCTGGTCGATTTCGGCCTGGCCGAACTTTTTGACCATTGCCGCTTTGAACCGGCGTTGCACTTCTTCGGTCTCGCCCCGCAGCATGGTTGTTTGGTTGGCCACGCCAACAGCGCTGAGGTGTTGGTCGGGATCAAAGCCGTCTGAATAGGCGCCTTTAAATTTTTCAAGAAATACGGCTTTATCGCCGCCATTCAAAATGTAATCACAAACGTAATCCGTTTCAGCAAGGTTGAAGACTACAAGGTAATGGCCGCTGCCGTAGGCGCGGGCCTGCGAGGTTGTGGCCTTGGTTTCCTCGTGCTTCGCTTTCCCATGAATAATGCTGGTGACGCTCTCCTGCGAATATTGGCGCACACGTTTCCACACGCTCATCACGTCGCCGCAGGTCGTATCAACCAGGTTACACCCCTTGGCTTCGAGTTTTTTCCGGGTGCCGACTTCCGTGCCGAACGCGGGGATGATAACGACGTCATCCGCCTGAAGCCGTTCCAGTTCCGCGTCAGTAGGCTTGGGCGAGATGATCTGGATGCCCATATTTTGAATCTGGTCGTTTACTTCGGGATTATGAATAATTTCTCCCAAAAGGTAGATCGGTTTGGGCGGGGGAAAATATTTTCGCGCGGCGTAGGCGAGGTCAATGGCGCGCTCAACGCCATAACAAAAGCCAAATTCCTTGGCCAGTTTGACCGCCAGCGGGCCGGATGAAATCATCCCGCCGTTGGCGCGGATGCGCTCGACGATTTCGCTCCGGTAATGGGACAACACCTGAGCCTGGACAGCCTCCAAAATATCCGGACGGCGAAGGTTGATTTTCTTCTTTTGTGGCCCTGGCGGCGCTTC
>DASYZW010000177.1:0-2282 GCA_035945915.1 Verrucomicrobiia bacterium
CGCCAAACGTATCTTTAAAGCGCGTCTGGATGAAGTCATCAGCGAATATGCCGGCCGCGACAGCGCCACAGCAATGGAAATCCAGGCTTTGAAGGATTTTCTGGGCCGATTGTCCAAATAAGACCGAAACTGCGCAAGATGGGCAGGCTTAAACCGTAATGAATAAGAAAGCCGGTATGTCCGAATTTGATTCGTCGTCGGCGCTCCTCAAGAGTCGCGCGCAGCAACTCTCCGCGCTTATGGCGTCCGGGGACGAGCGCGCCCCGCTGTGGCAACCGGAAGATTTGGCGGCGATGTTTCGGCACCAGATGTCAGCGCCTGTCCTCATGGATTTGGGAAGCTTCGATCCGCGCACTGCCAGCCAGCTTAAAGCCCTGACCGCCGCGCAGGGCTTGCTCCTCTCCAGTTTCGCCGATCTTTTTAATCATTCCAATCCGCCGATTCAGCTTCTGCAATTGGTCAAGGATTTTGCCAAAGCGAATCTCGATCATCCGGAAAGCGGCCTGCCCCGCGAAATCGCGACTGCCCTTTATTACGCGAGCATCGCCGCGGCTTTGGTCCGGTTGGACAAACGTATTTCCCAATTGCCGGATGCGGATTTGCAGCGCGGACTGCGCCGCACCCGGGAACAGCCCTGGCTCGATGAACGAACCAAAGCGCTGATGCTTGAAGCGGCGGCAAAACTTTCAGGCGGCAAGGAGGCGCCCACCTCTTGAGTTTGTCACAAGACCCATCTGAATTTTCAGTGCCGGTCTCGGTATTCGTAGGCCCCGTCGGGGAAATGATTGCGCAGCGAATGCTATCTCCGCCGCCCCGGCCCGGCGTGCTCGCAGTCCTGGATCATTTCGAAATCATTCGCATTCTGGGCGGTGGCGGGATGGGAATCGTGTTGCTGGCCCGCAATTCGCAAACCGGCCGCGATGCAGCGATCAAGCTCGTCAAATCCGGGCTGGTGACAAACCAGGAAGTAGTGCATCGCTTTCTCAAAGAAGCCAATCATTTGAAACGGTTGCGGCACATCAATATTGTGCCTGTGGACGAGGTCTCTGAACGCCCCGACGCCCCCTATTTTGCCATGCCTTATTTCGAAAAAGGCAGTCTGGCCAACCGCATGAAGCCAGGCGAACCCCTCAAGACAATCACCGTTCTGGATATTGGAACGCAGGTCGCCGATGGGCTCAGTTTCGCGCACCGCGCCGGGATTATCCACCGCGACCTGAAACCGGCGAACATCCTCGTAGCGGCGAATGATCGTGTTTGCCTCGCGGATTTTGGACTCGCGCGCACATTCTTCAACGACACCATCGTGGACGTCGAAAATCGGACGCTCGAAGGCACCGCGCCATACATGTCACCGGCGGTCGCAGCAGGCGACGCAGAAGACACGCGCTGTGACATTTATTCCTTTGGCGCGCTGCTCTATGAAATGCTCGCCGGCCAGCCGCCCTATAAAGGCTCCACCACTAAAGAGATCCTCGATAAAATCATTGCCGGTCCGCCCAAACCGATCACCGCATTGAACCCGGCCGCAGACTCACGGTTGGTGGCGGTCGCTGAAAAGGCCATGGCGCGGGAACTGCGCGACCGTTATGCGGATATGCGGGATGTTCTGAAAGATTTGGAGCAAATCAAAGAAGGGAAAAATCCAACGGGCTTGCGAAAGTCGACTGCGAATTTTCGACTTTGGTGGATCTTTGCTCCAGTCTCAATGGCCGTTATCGTCGTGGCTATTCTATTGGCGATGACGCATAAGCCAGCGGCAGTGTCGACGCCGACTTTGCCGCCCCCCGTGACGCCATCTAATCCCAAACCGACTGAGACCACAGCACCCGTTACAGCCCCGGTAGCTGTCCAGCCTCCCGCTCCAGCCACCGTACAGCAACCCGCGCCAGTCCCGACGCCCGCATCGTCTCCCTCCGTGACAACGTTCGCCGGGCAACCGTCAGTGAAAGGCTATGCCGATGGTCCCGGCCTCCAGGCGCAATTCCGTTTGCCAAATAACGTGGCTGTGGACGCAGCGGGAAATGTTTACGTCGCTGACACGGCAAATGACGTTGTCCGAAAGATCACGTCTGCCGGTGTGGCCAGTACCCTTGCCGGCTTGAACCATAGCCGGGGCAGCGCCGATGGAATGGGAACCAACAGTGCCCGTTTCTGGTCGCCCTTTGGCATCGCCCTTGATTCTTCAGGCAACGTTTACGTCGCTGACACGGGAAATAATACAATTCGAAAAGTCACCCCCGCCGGAATTGTCACCACCATTGCCGGCTTGGCCGGACAGG
>DASYZW010000178.1:0-2756 GCA_035945915.1 Verrucomicrobiia bacterium
TCGTCCGAGCCATCTGTCGGCTCGCCACCATTAATTGTATGATGGTAATCCACATTGGTCACGGACGTATAAGACTGATAGCAATCCGGGGAATAACTCGCCGATGGCACATACTGGCCGCCATTAAAATCGAAGTCCTCAGCCTGGAAAATGTAATTGTTTGGGTTGAAAGTGTCGAATTGATTGGACACGGTGATGCCGTGGCCAAGGGAATTGGTTGCGGTAATAACGACCGAGTGCATCTCGTTGGATCCCAAATAAGGATAAATGACGTTGTCGCTTGAGCCGGAGGGGGTAATGACGAGGTCCGAGGAGACATTGACGCCGTCCAGGATGACCTGGATGCCGTTGGCCGGGAAGGTGGCACCGATGGTAGTCAGCGTGAAGCTAAGGGCGTTGGTGACTTCAAAAGCATGTTGGCCGTCCGGATAAAGGTTGCTCAAGATCGGCAAATCAACGGAGGCCGGAACAAGCATAAAGAACGTTGGCAGCGCATTGGCGGTGCCGTTGACTCCGGCGCTCAATTGCAGAGTTTCCTTGCCGTTGAGCGTGACAACCGCCCGGTTTACGTTGTCTGTGCTCATCAAATAGACAAATGAAAAAGTGGTCCAACCGGCAGTGGCCTGGACAACGAAATTGCCCAGCAGATTGGTACTTGTGGGGGTGACCGCGAAGAGTTGATCTCCGCCGGGCGAACCGCCGTTGGCAAATCGCCCGATAATCCAATTTGTGCTCTTAGGCCAGTCGCGAGTGTAGTTCACCCATTCGGTGTTGCTGAACGGATTGATGCAATAATCTATCCGGTTCGCGGCGGCCTGGTCTGGCCGGGAGTAATCGCCCGAGGGTTGGGTACCGATGCCATCGGAGGCGCCCCGATAGAATTGAGAGGGAGGCGTGCCGATGCTAAACTCGTCCACGTTCTGCACGCCTACGGTTCCAAAGTAACAGTCGGAGGGGCACAGATCGGGATTGTCATAGAACATGCCGCCGCCAAAATCGAAATCTTCAGCTTCCCACAAATACGTGTAGGCAGGCACTCCCAGCCAGGTGGTTTGGAAAGTTGTGGCGGCGCTGGACCTTAGATTGGCAGAGTCGGTGATATTGATAGTTGCGTTATAGTTAGCGTTCGATTGAAGTCCGGCATACGTCACATTCTTGTTGGTGGCTGAGCCGGTGATGATCAAACTCGAGGAGACATTGCTGCCATTTAACAGAACCTGGATGCCGCTATTATTGATGGTAAACCCACTGGGCGAGGTGACGGTAAACGTGAGATTGGACGCGGGCGGCACGAAGATTTCGTTCTGTGGATTCAGAGCGCTTATGACCGGCGGGACCGGCCCACTTATTTCATCCAACGCCGCGTCGTCAAAATAGATAGACCCGGGGTCGCCCGGACCAAACAGATCGCAAAGCCGATAACGAACCAGCGCGGTGCCCGCCGGGGCGACCAACTGACTGACAGCCCCGGTGATGGCGTAGGTGTTGAAATTCGTATCGCCCGTGGCCACAGGCTGGGTAATATCGCAGGCGTTAGTGACGTCGAATTCGAACCAGGTTGTTTCGGCCATGTTGATCGTATAAGCACTCGATTTATAGAGCGAGAGCAAGTTGCTGTTGGCATCAAGAAACTCGACTTGAATCCAGCTGGCATCGGTTGGTTGCGTAATCGGATCGCCGGACGACGAGGTGATGAAGCCATTGGCCTTATAGACGGCGTTAGGAGCAC
Source organism: Verrucomicrobiia bacterium (assembly GCA_035945915.1). Lineage (GTDB taxonomy): Bacteria > Verrucomicrobiota > Verrucomicrobiia > Limisphaerales > UBA11358 > UBA11358. The sequence goes on from DASYZW010000178.1 coordinate 1,730, forward strand.
TGCCAAATGTCTGGTAGATGCCGGCCACATTATTGTTTATTGGGCTATACTGATCATCCCACTGCTTCCACCAAAAACCATTGGTACTTCCGTCCGCGTCCATTTTTTCCGCCCCTTTGTCACTACTGTCTCCCACGTGAATGATCCAATAGTCGCGATAGAAGGACCCTGGCGGCTCGTAGAATGTCCAGCCGGTTGGAATCGCCTGTCCGCTATTTGCGTTATCGAAGCTTGGATTGACGAGAAGCGTATTGGTAATCGTTTGCGCTTTAGCAGGAAAAACAGTCAGGACTAAAGCTACGGTAATCGCGAGAAGCGAAAGACAATAGATTGGGTATTTTGCAGTTTTATTTGAGTTTCGATGGGCCCGAGGGCCGATTGCTGAAAGGTCTTTTTCACTTTGCATAGGCTGTCCTCTTAACCCTCCTCCGGAAAAAAAATCCCCTGGCGCACGTCCGGATTGAGGGTAGTTCAGCTTCACTATGGCAAGCTAAATCATGCCTGTCAACCGGTTTTTTACCAATCCGCATAGTCCAAATGGATTATGCCTTGACCGTCGTCTTCCGGCTGATATACTTGCGGTCACCGCCGCTTCCATTGCAACTGTCATGCATATCAAACGAAATTTGGCCCTGACTATTCTCCTCTTGGCAGTTGCTTTTGCTGCCGCAGCGCAACCCGCCTCTCCCACCAACATGGTCATCTTTTCGGGGGATAAAAGTGTCATCCTGCATTGGGATCCCGATTCGTCACCCAACGTAACGGGCTACAATGTAAACCGCTCGACCAGCGCCACGGGGCCTTTCACACAGCAAAATAAAAGTTTGCTGACGCCGTTAGGTTATTGTGATTTAAGCGTCAGCGATGGAACGACCTATTATTACCAGGTCACCGCTGTCAACGCATCCTCCCAAACCAGCGCGCCATCGGCGACAGTATTCACTGTGCCCGAACCATTTGCGAGCGATGACGCGTTTATGGATTACCTGGAGGAGGCTAATTTCGACTTTTTTTGGTACACGGCCAA
>DASYZW010000179.1:0-2984 GCA_035945915.1 Verrucomicrobiia bacterium
ATGACTGCCAGCAGCGTGTGCAGGCCGATTCCGTTAAATCCGTGAACCAGAAACACCGCCGTACGGGCCTTTGTATCACGCGGCGGAGCGGGCCTGCTGAGGGTGGCAATGGATTCGTCTGAAGTGGCGGCCGAGACGAGGTCGCTCAATCGTTGCAGTTTTTTCTGGGTCAATTGGTAATAACGCCGCACCCAAAAGGCCACGCCAATCAGGATGCCGGTCACGAGCAATGTAACCCAGCCGCCCTGGAAAAATTTCACCATGCATAGCGAAATCAAAATGCCGCCGGTCAGCAATAAACCGGCGCCGTTAATGATTATTTTAATTCCCCATTTGCGTTCGTGCGCGCGTACCTTCCACCAATGACGAACCATGCCCAATTGAGACAGGCTGAAGGTGATAAAGACGTTGATGCTGTATAGCACAACCAATACATCCACGGCCGCTCGGGTAAACAACACCACCAACAGCGCGGCAAAGCCCATGATCAGCACACCGTTTTGCGTGACCAATCGGTCGCTTAAGTTGGCAAAAGGCGCCGGCATCCATCTGTCCACCGCCAGGTTCGCCAGGATGCGCGGACCGCCGAAGAATCCGGTTTGAGCCGCGATGAACAGCAGTGCTGCCGAAGAAGCCATGGCCGCCACTACAAAACTGTGCCCCGCCAAGGCAGGCCAGTTCGCGGTAATTTTTGCGAACAGCACGGCGTTCAGGGTCTGGCCATCCACGTGCTGAACGTGATAGAGCAGGTATGCGAGCAACAACCCCCCGACGATGAATGACAGCGATACGCACATGTACAACATGGTGCGCCGTCCGGTTTGCACTCGCGGTTCACGCAGCGAATTGAGGCCGTTGCTTACGGCTTCAATTCCCGTATAAGTTCCGGCACCCAGGCTGTAGGCGCGCAGGACTACTGCGATCAGGCCGAACACGCCGACTTGGGCGGAATCTGACTTCACATCCGTCACCAGGCCACGCGCAATGTCCGGTATATCGCCGAAGTGCGACCAGATAGCCCAGACAATTCCCACGGTATACGCCGCCACGAAAACGAAAAATACCGGCACCCAGAGCACAACCGATTCCTTTGCGCCCCGCAAGTTCAGGAGCGTCAGGAAAATCACGATGCCAATCGAAAACTTCAGTTTCCATCCCTGCCATTCGATCGGCAGCATGCTGAACAGCGCGTCCGTGCCGCTGGCCACGCTGATGGCAATGGTCAGGACGTAATCGCCGATGAGCGCGCAACCGGAAGTCACCCCGACGGTCGGTGATAGCAATTTGCTGGCGACCAGATAACCCCCGCCGCCGGACGGAAACACTTCAATGATTTGGGAATAACTCAGGCAAATGATGACAATGGTCAGGATGGACGCAGCCGCGACAAAGAGGCTCAAATGGGTATGGTCCTTTAACGCCATGAACGCCGCTTCCGGACCGTAGCAGGATGAGGACAGACCATCCGCGCCCAACCCCACCCACGCCAGCAGGGCAATCAACGACATGCTGTGGAATATTTTTTTGTCCGAAAGATTCCGTGCCTTGCCGATGCACACATCCTTCGCCAGGTTGAATATGTCCATAGTAAATTGTACGAAGCTTCCGATTACCGCCTTCTGTTAAACGGCGAACCATCCTTCGTCGATTAGTGAGAACATGTTAAGTCAAATGTTCCATCCTCGAAGGCGAACGGCAACAAAATTATGGACGCTATTCAAAAGCAAGTCCATTTGCCCGCCATGCCTGGCATCGGGCCGGCTGAAAGAAGTGCGCCTTTTGATAGCCGAAATTAAAGACACCGGGTCACTCGAATTTGGATATCGAATTTTGCCCGGAAGTCGGACCCGATCGCTTTAATGAATCACTCATGACCCATCGTCGCCATGGCAATGGTTGATGATATGCTTTGGTTTGAATTCAATCAGGAGGCAGGCTCCGCATTGTGGACAGAACTTCGTCGTTCAGGTGCTCCATACTTTTGCTGATTGCCTCAAATCTGGTCGCTTCTTCGGGACGTTCGCAGTTTTTGGCAGCGACCCCTGCCAGTTCCCGCCCATAATTCTGCGCCTCGGCCTGGCAATAGAGCAGGTTGAATTCAAAATTGACCCCGGTCGAAAAGAGCAGGGCATGCTCCTGGGTTTTGGCTGTGGCATCGCGCGTGGCGGTTTCGCCCGGCGGGAGATCGGTGGCATCCAGGCGTAATGTTGGATCGTTAGTGGCCATTTGGTCCAGTTCGCGATTGTGAGCGGCGGCGGTGGCGGCGATGAGCTTGATCAGCGATTTGATCTCCGGGCTGGCACTTTTGACAATTAAAACCTTGTCGACATTTTGTTCGTCGTTGAGCAAGTCCGAAAGCAAACTGGCGGCATTGTTTCGAATTTGCAGTTTTGTGGGTTTCACGGTTGAAACCGCCGATGGCCCCGGGCGAACGCTAGAGCAACCGCACATTGTTGCGGCCAGCAATCCTCCAATCAATATTTCCTTGAGCATATTGAACACCGGAAACTCGGCTCAAATGACGCGCTCGTCAAGGTGTTCGAGAAGATTTCGATATTGCCGATCTCGTGGCAAACCGCTGCAGACTGCAACCGCAACCGATCTTGACTAATCTTAAGGGGGTGGTCACGTTATGAGTGTTTCAACAGGCGATCTCAGAGAAGGTACGAGTATGAACAAACTGCATGACGCACGAATGAGACTTCGCGGTGAGTTGGAGGCGCCGCCGGCGTTGCGGCGCTTCGGCAGCGGATGGATCAGCGGGGTGCTCGGGTTGGTGCTGGGCGTCGCGGGATTGCTTCTGGTGATTTCACTTATCGCGCCGGGCATACTCGCCATTCCGCAAACGGAGTCATTGCGGGATAACCCATGGTATCGCGTGGGCATTCATCTTACGCTCATCGCTGCGTTTGCGCTATCGGCTTTGAGCCTTGTGCTCCGCCGGGAACGCACGTTGGGAACCTGCGGTGTGGCAGTGACACTCG
>DASYZW010000180.1:0-5979 GCA_035945915.1 Verrucomicrobiia bacterium
TCCAGAACGGTTCGAGCATGGCGTTGGCGAAACGGAAGAACAGCATGTTATGGACGGGCGCTTTACCGAGGTAATGGTCGATCCGGAAGATGGCCTGCTCATCAAATATTTTAAGCAGAATGGCGTTGAGCGACCTGGCCGACGCGAGGTCCCGGCCAAACGGTTTTTCGACAATAACTCGTGCCCCGCCGTTTCCTTTGGTGCAGCCGGACCTGGAAAGTTGCTCCACGACTATACCGAAAGCGGAAGGCGGAATTGCCAGGTAATGGGCGGGACATTTCGCGTTGCCGATCTCGTGGCATAGGGCTTTGAACGTGGCCGTATCGTTATAGTCGCCATCAACGTAGCGCAACAGTTGGCTGAGCTTGTTAAACGCCCCGGGATCAAGGCCGCCGTTTTTTTCGACGCTGTCTTTCGCCCGGGCTTTGAGTTGGTCAAGGTTCCATCCTGCCTTGGCCACGCCAATGACCGGGACATTGAGCGTGCCGCGTTTGGCCATCGCCTGCAGCGCGGGAAATATTTTCTTATAAGCCAGATCGCCTGTGGCCCCGAAAAAGACGAGCGTATCGGAATGTGACTGGCTCATTTTACGTTGCCTCCTTTCTTTTCGAGATGTCCGCCGAAACCAAATCGCATGGCGGAAAGCAATTTGTCCTGATAATCCGCTTCACCGCGAGACGCGAAGCGTTCATAGAGCGCGGCGGTCAACACCGGAACGGGCACGCCTTCATCAATCGCGGCTTTGATGGTCCAGCGCCCTTCGCCGGAGTCCGATACGCGACCTTCAAATTGAGCCAGCTTCGGGTCGGCGGCCAACGCGCTCGCGGTCAAATCCAGAAGCCACGAAGCGATCACGCTGCCGCGCCGCCACACTTCGGTAACGTCGGCCAGGTTAAAGTTGAATTGATAATGGTCGGGATCGCGCAGGGGAGTGGTTTCGGCATCTGTATCGTCACGCTGCTTTCCAACGTTGGCAGAATTTAAGACCCCCAGGCCTTCAGCATAGGCGGCCATGATGCCGTATTCGATTCCGTTGTGGACCATCTTCACGAAATGGCCGGCCCCATTGGACCCGCAATGCAAATAGCCTTGTTCCGATGTGCCGCCCGATTTTTCCCGCCCCTTTGTGCGCGGGATTTCGCCAATTCCCGGGGCGAGCGTGGCAAAGATGGGGTCCAAACTTTGCACAACTTTCGTTTCACCGCCGATCATCATGCAATATCCGCGTTCCAATCCCCAAACGCCGCCACTGGTACCGACGTCCACATAGTGAAGGTCTTTGGCGGCCAGTTCTTTTGCGCGCCGGATGTCGTCCACATAGTACGAATTGCCTCCGTCAATGAGGATGTCGCCTGGTTCAAGCAAGGGAACGAGTGTCCCGATGGTTTGATCCACGACTCCTGCCGGAACCATTAGCCAAAGCGCGCGTGGTTTGGCCAATTTCTTGACAAAATCATCGATGGAAGCGGCCCCGGTGGCTTTTTCCTTCGTCAAACTATTGACGGCTTGCGCTGACTGGTCGTAAACAACGCATTGATGACCGCCCTTAATTAGCCGGCGGACCATGTTGGCGCCCATCCGGCCCAATCCAATCATACCTAATTGCATAGATACCTTTCTCCTTGTGTTTTTGAAGTCAGCAGATCGTCACCCTTCGTTTCGCATTTTCCGGTAGCGCCGAATCAAGTGGTTTGTCGAACTATCGTGGTTGAGTTTTGGCTCCGCGGAATTTTCCAGTTCGGGAACGATGCGCTGGGCCAGGGCCTTGCCGAGTTCCACGCCCCATTGGTCAAACGAATTGATGTTCCAGATGACGCCCTGGGTGTAAACGCTATGCTCGTAAAGCGCGACGAGCGCCCCGAGGATTTTTGGCGTCAGGCGTTCCGCAAGAATCGTATTGGACGGACGATTGCCCTCAAAAACGCGATGAGGCACCAGCCAATCGGGCGTGCCTTCAGCCTTGACCTGCTCCGGTGTCTTGCCAAACGCGAGAGCTTCGGCCTGGGCAAAGACATTGGCCATCAGCAGGTCATGATGCCGGCCGAGCGGAGTTAACGCGTGCCCGAACGCGATGAAATCACAGGGTATCAACCGCGTGCCCTGGTGAATCAACTGGTAGAAGGAGTGCTGGCCGTTGGTCCCCGGTTCACCCCAAAAAATAGCCCCGGTATTGTATTTAACCTGTTTTCCGTCCAGCGTGACATGTTTGCCGTTGCTCTCCATCGTCAGTTGTTGCAGATAGGCCGGGAATCGTTTCAGGTATTGCTCGTAGGGGAGGACCGCGACCGTTTGGGCGTCAAAAAAGTCGGTGTACCATACGTTCAGAAGTCCCATGAGGACCGGCAGATTTTTTTCGAAGGGCGTGTTTTGATAATGCTCGTCCATTTCGTGAAAGCCATCCAGCATTGCCCGGAAATTTTCGGGCCCGATGGCGAGCATGGTGGAGAGCCCGATGGCCGAGTCCATTGAGTATCGTCCGCCGACCCAGTCCCAGAATCCAAACATGTTTGCGGTATCGATTCCGAAGGCGGAAACTTTTTCCGCGTTCGTCGAAACGGCAACGAAGTGTTTTGTGACGGCCTTTTCGTCCTTGCCGAGTTCACCGAGGAGCCATTTGCGCGCGGTTTCGGCATTGGTCATGGTCTCAAGCGTGGTGAAGGTCTTGGACGAAACGATAAACAGGGTCTCAGCGGCGTCGAGGTCGCGAACCGCTTCCACGAAATCGGTCCCGTCCACGTTTGAAACGAAACGGAACGTCATGTCGCGGTCGGCATAATGCCGGAGAGCTTCGTAGGCCATAACCGGCCCGAGGTCGGAACCGCCGATGCCGATGTTGATCACATTCCGGATGCGCTTGCCGGTCTGGCCTTTCCATTGGCCGCTGCGCACGCGATTGGCAAATGCGGCCATTTTTTCGAGGACATCATAGACTTCGGGCACGACGTTTTTGCCGTCCACCAATATTTTTGCGAAGCCCGGCGCTCGCAAGGCGATATGCAGGACTGCGCGATTTTCGGTGATATTGATCTTTTGGCCGCTGAACATGGCGTCGATCCGGGAGCGCAAACCGGACTCGCTGGCGAGTTGCAAAAGCAATTTCAAGGTCTTGTCCGTGATGCGATTTTTGGAGTAATCCAGGAACAGGCCGGCGCCCCCGGCAGTGAAGCGTTCGCCGCGTTTTTTGTCTTCGGCAAACAGCGTGCGCAGGTGGGTTTTTTCGATTTGTTTGCGATGCGCGGCCAGGGCTTTCCAGGCGGCGAGTTGCGGGAGCGATTGGACAGATTTTTTCATTTCCTTGTTGTAATTGTTCGTTTGTGGTTTGAGATAATTTCTTTTGTATCCTGCATGGGCGGCAAAGGACGATCCGGGATTTGGTCCGGCGTCCAAAGTCGGAATCCTCCCTCAAAGGCGTGGTCATTATTTCCCGCGCGGCACAAGGGAGGAAGCTTTTTCAATCGCCGGACGTTGCCGCCTCCCAGCACTACCTCATCGGGCTCGAGGGCGGCGATGAAACGGGCTGTAACATCCGCCACATATTTGCGCCATTTTTTCTTTCCATATTTTTTAAGCCCGCGAAGTCCCACATAATCTTCAAAGGTGGATGAGCGATAGGGGAGATGTGCCAGTTCCATCGAGAGAACCTGTCCTTCGGCGATCAGCGCCGAGCCCAGCCCTGTGCCCAGGCCCAGGAACAACATCTTGCCGCGACGATAGCTTCCGAGCGCCTGCATGGAGGCGTCGTTGATGATTTTGACCGGACATTTAAACGCTTTTTTGAAGTTGAAACCGACCCATCCCTTGCCGAGGTTCCATGGTTCCACCACCGGCTCGTCATGAACGACGGGGCCTGGATACCCGATTGAAACGGCGTCGTATTCCCATTCCGCTGTCATTTTACGGACATCGGACACCATTCGTTTGGGAGTGAGATGTTTTCCCGATATAATCTCGCGATGAACCTTCTGCCCGGTGGCCAGCACCTTGACATGTGTTCCACCCACGTCAACGACCAGTACTTTCATAGAGGCTTGGCTCGTTATGCGGCTCGTTTGAGTGATTCGCTTTTGGAAGCGATTACGGACATCAGTTCATTCCACGATTTTACAAACGATTTGGCGCCTTCATCCTGCAATCGGGCGGCGAGGTCATTTGCATTCACGCCTGCCTGGTTGAATTGCGCCAGAACTTTTTCATAGTCACCGCCATCGGTGGCCATCGCGGAGCCGATTTCACCGTGATCTGCAAGGGCTTTTAAAGTTCCCTCCGGCATGGTATTCACGGTAAAAGGCGCCGCGAGCGCTTTGACGTAGAGAACGTCCGAAGCCTTGGGATCTTTTGTGCCGGTGCTTGCCCACAGAAGGCGCTGGGGCCGGGCTCCCGCGCCAAAGGCGCGTTGCCAGCGTGGTGAGCCGAGCAACTCGCGGTAGGCCGTGTACGTGCAATTGGCGACGGCAATGCCCAGCCGGTTATTTAATGCCTCTGGAACTTTTCCAACAATCGCGGCATCCCAGCGGCTGACGAAGACCGAGGCCACGGACCCGACAAAAGGATTTAGCCCGGCATCAATTCGGCGTTCGATGCCTCGCATGAACGCGTCTGCCGCGGCGAGGTACTGCTCGCGTGAAAACAACAGGGTAACATTCACCGGCACTCCCGCGAAAATGGCCTCTTCGATGGCCGGCAGACCCTCTTTGGTACCGGGAATTTTGATATAAAGGTTTGGCCGGCCGGCAACCCGGTAAAGTTCCTTTGCCGCGGCAATTGTTGACACGGTGTCGTAAGCGAGGAGGGGCGACACTTCAAGGGACACCCAGCCGTCCACACCGTTTGTGCGGTCATAGATAGGCCGGAACATATCGGCGGCGCGAACGAGGTCTTCAATCGCGAGGTTGAAAAACAGTCCTTCGCCGGATTTTCCCCGATGCTGGCATTCACGAATGCCTGCGTCGTATGCCGTGCTGTTTTTGATGGCATGGTCAAAGATCGTCGGGTTCGAAGTCAAACCGGTTACCGAGAGTTCGTTAATGTAACGTTGCAGCGTGCCATTATTGAGCAGGTCGCGGGTGATGTTATCAAGCCAGAGGCTCTGGCCGAGGTTATGTAGCGTTTGAGTGGCTTTCATATTTATCGTCCTTTTATTGTTATACTCTTTTTATTGATTCGTTTGCTAAATGGCTGGTGTCGTTCCACAACCGGATGGCCGGTTGAGCCAAAGTGCTTTCGTATCCCAGCGTGCTCAGGCTGGCCGTGCATAACACCAGAAATCTCCCGTCGGCTGGTTCGAGGCCAAGCCAGCGGGACGCGAGCACACGTAGAAAATGGCCGCTCGAAAAGAGCAGAGCATTCTCGTTAAACGCCCGAAGACGGTTTACGACATGATCGGCGCGCTGTCCAATCTGGGCCGGGGTTTCGCCTCCAGGGCATCCGTCGCGAAATAATTGCCAATCGGGGCGTTCGGCGTGAATTTCCGTGGATCGACGTCCTTCATAATCGCCATAATTCCACTCTGCGAGGTCGTTATCCAATTCAGCCACGGCACTGAAACCCGCCAACTGGCACGTCCGCCGCGCGCGTTGCAGCGGGCTCGTAAAAACTTTCGAAATATTCAGTCCAGCCAATCGTTTTCCAAGCAATCGCGCGTTTTCTTCGCCGCGCGCGGTCAACGGCAGATCGGTCCGGCCGGTATGCTGGCCGGAAATGCTCCAGGCTGTCTCGCCGTGCCGCGCAAGATAAATAACCGGCAGGGCGCCGTTGCTGTCAAAATTGGAATCTGCTTTATTGGCCGAATTCATTGGGTTTTTGATTAAACGATCTACGCACCTGGTCCCCGGCGACGAAAATCGGACGCGATATCCTTGAAAATCTGTGCCAACGCTTCGTTCCACGCCGCCATGAGCGCAGCCGGAGCGGTGGATTGCATTTGAATCTGCCGCGAATAATTCTTCTGGAGCAGAACTTTTCCGGGCAGGCCTCCTTTGG
>DASYZW010000181.1:0-8519 GCA_035945915.1 Verrucomicrobiia bacterium
ATGTAAGTATTGGCTTCAAAATTGTCCACGTGCGAAACATTCGTTGCGATGCCGTCCGAACCATAAAAAAGAATGCCGACATAATCAGCGTGCCCGGATTCGCTCCCCAGCCTATTGGTGAACATGACGCTGGAAAGCCCGTTCGAATACCAGGTAAAGAGATTGGTTGGCTGCGGAATCGTCGCCGGATTGGCTTCCCAATCATTGCTATTGACCGTGTTCACCGCCTCCACCTGCCCCACGCGCACACCCGCGCCGTTTAAATTTGTGGTGTACCTTTTAAGGAGCGTAAAACCGACGATGTTCGGGTCTTGCGCGCGGGCAGCCGCGCCCGCGCATAGAATACAGAAAAGGATACCGGCAAAGCTGCGCTTGGATTCCCTCATTATGGGCATATTTGCGTCAAAAAATAGCATCGATCGCGCCAATCTTCCAACTATCGCAAAGGCTTGAACCTTTTGAATTTAGAATTATTTTAGTAATTGAAGCCGTTGAACCCAAACCTGAAAACTAGAAACTTGGCATCCTTTGCGCCGCTGGCGCTCGCGCTTCTGTTTTTACCCCGGCCGTCAGTTGCATCTGACCGAACGACGGTCCTGTGCCTGACCAATACCGCGCAAATCCACTCGCTGACGACGGAACAGGCGCGCCACGGCTATCCCGTGAAACTGGATGGTGTGGTCCTGTATGCCGATCCATTGGCGGGCGATTTGATCATCCATGATGACAGCGGCGGGATTTATGTTGGCGGCTGGACCAAACATCTGGCCGGGGCAACGAATCATTTCAAACCACTGTGTCCCGGACAAATCGTCCACGTGGAAGGTGTCACCTCCCCGGGGGATTACGCGCCATGCGTGGCGCTAAAAGATTTAAAAATTCTCGGCGAAGGAAAAATTCCGCCGGCGACGCCCGTTCCATACGGAAATTTGGCCTCCGGATTTGACGACGGCCAGTGGGTTGAGATTCAAGGCATTATTCACTCGGCCGTCATCGCGCCGGTATGGACGGATTTCAATAACAAATACCTGATCCTTCACTTGTCCGTCGGCGGCGATGATCTCATGGTGCGCGTTCTGAATTTTGCCGGCGTGGATGTCAACCTGCTGCCGGACGCGGAAGCCCGCGTGAGCGGAGTGCTCGTGCCAATGTTCACCACCCGGCACCAGCTCTATGATGTCGTCATCGTCACACCATCGCTCGCAAACCTGGAAATACAGGTGCCACAGCCGGCAAATCCGTTCCAAACTCCAACCGTCCCCATCAGCAGTTTGCTGCAATTCTCTCCCACGCGCCGGGTCGGACACCGCGTCAAAGTGTCCGGAACCGTACTGCTGGGACGGCCCGGTGAAATTTTCATCAAAGACCAGACGCAGGCCCTTTGCGTGTTCACGGCCCGGGACATGCCCGTTACTCCCGGCGATCAGGTGGAAGTGCTCGGCTTCCCCGCGCACGGCCAATACGCGCCAATCCTCAAGGACGCGGTCTTTCGAAAAACCGGAAACGGCCCGCCGCCGGCGCCGACCCCCGTGACCGTCGAAGAGGCGTCGAACGGGAATCACAATGACGATTTAGTTCAAATGGACGCTTTGCTGTTGAATACCTTCCGTTACGGAGGTGATGAAATCTTCGTCCTGCAGCAAAGCAATTTTGTATTCAACGTTCATTTGCCGGACAACGATCACACCCGAAGCCTTGAGTTGATCGCCAAGGGTAGTTTGCTGCGCGTCCGCGGCATTTGCGAAATTCAGTTGGACAATTGGCAGCGAACGTTCCAACTTCTCTGCCAATCACCCGGTGACATTGTTGTCCTGCGGCCACCGGTCTGGTGGAACCTGGGGCACGCCCTGGGATTGCTGGCATTGGTCACGATCTTTTTTGCGGCGATCCTCGGAATTGTCGTCGGCCGCTCGCGACGGAGGATCCGCGAGCACTTGCGGGCGTGGCAGCAGGCGGAAGCGCAATTCTCGGCGGTCAACCGGGAACGCAATCGGCTCGCCGGTGAATTGCACGATTCACTGGAACAGGCACTGGTCGGGATCGGGCTTCAACTGGAAGCCGGGCTTAAAGCGTTTTCCACCGCGCCCCGCGCGGCCATGGAACATATGGAACTGGCCAGGAAAATGGTGGACCAAAGCCAGGACGAAGTCCGGCGCTCGATTTGGGATTTGAGATCGCAAATGCTCGATAACAATGATTTGCCAAGCGCCTTGGACGCCATCGGAAAACATTTGTCACACGGGACAAACATCCACGTGAACGTGGAAGTGCTCGGGACAAAACGGCGTTTGCCCGACGGCATGGAAAATCATCTCTTGCGCATCACCCAGGAAGCCGTCGCCAATGCCATCCGCCATGGCCAGCCCCGCCGTGTCGAAATTCAACTCGCGTATGAGCCGGGCTCCGTCGCTTTGGCCGTGCATGATGACGGCCGGGGTTTCGATGTGGATAAACCGCATCATTCACAACGCGGACATTTTGGGCTCGACGGCATGCGCGAGCGCGCCAGGGCGCTGGACGGAACCATTGAAGTCGAAAGCAAGCCCGGCCGGGGAACGACGATTACCGTAGAAGCGCCGGTCATTGACGAAACAGAAATTTTGCACCGCTGATGCATGAAGAAAAACGCCATTCGCATTCTCCTGGTTGACGACCATTACATGGTTCGCATCGGGTTGAAAGCGATTCTATCGCTGGAACCCGAATTCTGCATCGCGGGAGAGGCGGAGGACGGCCCGGGCGGGCTCGAGTTGTTCCGCAATTGTGTCCCGGACATTACCCTGATGGACCTGCGAATGCCCGGCATGGGCGGCGTCGAAGCCACCACCTCCATTTTGAAGGAATTTCCCGACGCCAAAATTATCATGCTCACAACGTATGACGGCGACGAAGACGTTTATCGCGGCTTGAAGTCAGGAGCCAGGGGTTACGTGCTTAAACGGGTCCGGGGTGACGAACTGGTGCGCGCGATTAAAACCGTTCACTCGGGCGGGCGTTATCTTTCCCCCGAAGCCCAACGCCGTCTGGCCGAGCACGCGCCCGGGTCCGAATTGACACAACGGGAACGCGAAGTATTGCAATATGTTGCAAAGGGATTAAACAATAAGGAAATTGGCGATCTGGTCGGATGCACGCGGTTCACCGTGAAGTTTCACGTTCAAAACATTCTTCAAAAATTAGGCGTGGCTGATCGCACAGAAGCCGTGGCCGCGGCGATGCAACGCGGCATTTTGCGGCCCGATTGACGGAAAAAGGCCGGCCCAACCTGTCCAGATGGCTAGTACCGGAGCTTTACCGGCTTCTGTTATACTCCGGCTTCACAAGATGAAAGCCAACTCCGCGGACTTTGTGTCGCTGCCTCAGTTTGATGCCCTGCCGTACAGTATCTAGTTAACCAAAAGTCACCCATGAAAATGAATCTAAAAACGTTGTGTCTCGCCGTCGCTGGAATTTTTGCCCTATTTACAGCCGGTACTGCGCCGGCCCAGGACGTCCACACGCTTTATAGCACCCCGTCAGCGCCAACATGGCGCGATAACTACAACGGCGGCAGCGGATGTATTTTCACCGTTGGACCGACGAATGTCGTCGTGTCGCATTTGGGCTATTTCTGCTCAAATGCAGTTTCTTTGGCGCAAGTGCAAATCACGGCCGGTTTGCTCACGAACCATTATGTGGGCATCTACAGCGCCAGTCCGGTTCAACTCCTGGCGCAAGTCATCGTCCCGTCCGGCACTGGCGCCGACTATTATACCAACCAATTTGTCTGGATGCCTTTGGACCCGCCGTTTCTTTTGCAATCAAATACAACCTATTATGTGGCAGCCTTGACATTGAATGGTGACGGTGATTTGTGGGGCGATACCTTCACCGCCACTTTTGATCCGTTTTTCGTCGGCGATACGACAAATACCATTCAAGCGCCGCAAACGGCCTACGGTCCCGGCGGAACAGTGTGGCCCGTGGCCGGTTTCAGTTTGTTTGGCTCCAATTCTACCTACTGCGTCGAAGGCATGGCAAACCTGCCCATTGACCAGGCGCGGGTAGGCGTACAATCCACGAATATCTTTGCGGCGTCCGGTCCTCTCACGGTCGTCGGCTTTGCCAGCGGTCAACAACCCATCAATTACCAATGGTGGCAGGCCGGTTCGCCCCCGACTCCGGTGGCGGGACAAACCGGTCCGGATCTGACGTTTGCCAACGCCACTTCAGCAGATAGCGGTGTTTATTTCCTCACCGCCAGTAATTCCGCGGGAGGAGAAACCAGCCCGAATGTGGTCGTATCGGTATCGGACATTCCCGTCGCCATCACTGCCGGGCCCACAAACACGACTGTCTTCAATAATTATCCGGCCACGTTCTCCATGGTCGTGACCGGCGCTCCGCCGATTTCAATCCAGTGGTATAGCAACAACGTCGCCGTTGCCAGCGCGACAAACGTTGACGTGAATGCGTTTGTCTTCACCAATACATTCACCTTCACGGCGCAATCAACAAATAACGGAGACATTTACAGCGTCGTTGCAGCCAACGTTGTCAATGGCACGCCCTACGCCGTCACCAATTCCGCCTCGCTCACGGTCCTTCCAAACTTTGGTTATCCGCAGAACATCATGCACGGCCCGCCCTCGACCAATATCTTTTTCGAGAATAACCAAAACGGCATGAGCGGTGACACCGGAAACAATCCCACCGGCTCAGGCGGTGGAAAAATCATCATGGCCAATACCGTCCTGATCACGCATTTAGGCTACGACGCCGTGGGTCTGGCATTGAATAACCAGGCGCAATTGAACGCGAATCATCACATCAGCCTTTACGACACCAACGGCAACCTTCTGGGCTACGTCGTCCTGACCAACGGCACCCCAACCAGCAGCGCCATTGACGGATATCTATGGGCTCCGTTGAATCCGCCGATATTGTTGACCAACAAGGGAACCTACACGATTGCCGCTGAAGAATTTTACGACACCGATCCCTGGGGCACCACCTACGTTCCAACAAACTGGGACACGTATATCACCCCCGGCGGGGCCGTGGACAGCGCTGTCTATGCGACCGGCGCCTGGCCGGCTGAGCCGGCCAGCGGCGGCTATGGCAGCCAGATTTACAGCGCGCCCAACATGGGCGACCTGGTGATCTCAAACGAAATATTTTCTCTGATCGCGCCTGCAACGGTAACCCAGGCTGCGGGTACCAGCGCCACTCTGAATGGTTATGTAAACGGACCGCCGCCGGTCACGGTTCAGTGGTATCAAAATGGCGTCGCGATGCCCGGCCAAACCAATATCAATCTGACTCTCAATAATCTCTCAGCCGGCACAGTATCCTACACACTCGTAGCGATGAACGGCAGCCTCTCAGCCACAAGTGCGGTGGCAACGGTTACCGCCTTCGCCAGCCCCGTCATCATCAACGCACTGCCCCAGACCTATACAAATATTGCAAATACAAACCTGATGGCGTTGTATGCCGGAGCGAATCCCACGTTCTCTATCTCGGCGCTCGGCGCCGGTACTTTGACCTATCGCTGGTACACCAATGGTGTCCTCATACCCACGGCGACCGGCCCCAGCTATCACATGACCAACGTTCAACCGGGAGGAGCCACCAACTTCTTCTGCGTCGTCTCGAATTTTTATAATTCGACAGCCTACACAACCACGAGCGCGGTTTGGTCGGCCGCCATCCTGCCGGTCCCCACCGGTTCGACTGGAGGCCCTGCCCCGTATCCTCAGTCCGTTCTTTCACTGAATCCATTGGGATACTGGCGCATGAACGATACGAATCTGGATGGAGTGGATTACCCCGCCAACTATGGCAATGGCGATTTCGGCTGGATTTGCCACGATTATGCCGGCGGCAATGACGGCATCTACACGAACTGCGAAATCGGATTCCCTGGTTATAATCCAATTGAAGATCCCTCCGATAGCTCGGCCCAATTCGGCGAAACCGACGATCTGGGATCTGACTTCGGCGACAGCCTTGCCTTCGGAATTTCAGGCATTAACTTCGCGACGCCCGCCGGTTCCAACACCGCCTTTACGATCGAGGCCTGGGTAAGCGCAGACGGCCAGCAAAACACCGATGCGGGTATCGTCACCCTGGGTTGGGGCGGTGGTGGCGAGCAATTTGATTTGGACTGCGGTTCCGACACAGCGCCAACCTCGCACGGATTCCGCTTCCTGGTCCGCGGTGCGGCCGGCACGGTCTACGGGGTCACCAGCACAGTCGAGGGCTCCGTACTTGGCCAGGGTCCCTGGTTTCATCTGGTGGGAGTCGTCGATGAGATCTCCAACCAGAACGTTACATTCTATATCAACGGCACCAACGTGGGATCTGCTGCAATTCCCCCGGGAAGCGGCATTTTGGCCGGCACTAACGTGGCGCTGGGACATCTGAGCCTGATGGGCATCGGCGCAAGAACTGCCGCGCAGGTCGGCAGCTATAGCGATCAATTCGATGGCAACATCAATGACGTGGCGATATACAACTTCGCCTTGAGCTCAAACCAGGTGCTCAGCCACTATCTTGAGGGCGGCCAGGTCGCTCCGTATTTGAACCCGGCTCCGCCCGCCAACCTCACGGCCGTCGCAGGCGCGCAGCTCATCCTTCCGGCAATCGCGTTCGGCACTCCCACCTTGGGTTATCAGTGGGTCGATGAAACCAAGTCCACGGTTTTGGCTTCCGCCACCGGCCCCGGAACCTCGCTCAATGCGAGCTACACAAACAATGCTGTCCCGTCCAACTGGAATGGCGACACGTTGGAACTGACCGTGACCAATGCCTACGGCGTTACCAACGAAATCGTAGCTCTCACCGTAACCCTCGCCCCGTCAATTACGACGAACCTGCCGCCGACTGTCGCAGCAAGCCAGGGTAACCTCTACACGTACTACCTCGGGGTCGTGGGCGAGCCCCCTCTCGGATACCAATGGTATGAAAACGGAATTGGAATTCCCAACGCAACCAACGCAACCTATATGCCCTCCACCAGCGGCGGCAGCACAAACACCTTCTATGCAATTGTGACCAACAGCTACGGCTCAGTCACCAGCGCGACTTCTACCTTCAGTGTCCTGGCCGCGCCAACCAATGCGCTCGCAAGCGCCATCCTCGCCTTAAACCCGGTCGGTTACTGGCCAATGAATGAACTCGAACCGTATGCATCGGGCGACATCGAAACCAATTACGGCACCCTGGGCGCGCTGGCCAATGGATATTATACTGATTGGATGCAACCGTTCAGCGGGTTCCAGCACAACTACCCCTGCCCCATTGGCGGAGACAATAATAGTGTCTTTTATAGCATTACCGCCAGCGGCGGCGGCAGCGTCACGAATGCAATGCTCGTAAATCCGGCAAGCCGGGCCACTGTTTTGAACCCGCCCTTTACCGTGGAATGCTGGTGTTACTTTACCCAAAATACGGCTTATGGAGACGTTTGGAGCCAAAACGGTTACGAAGGCATTAACGCCGGCAATCTGGGCGGCGGCGGCGGCGGCGTGTGCGGTATCCGGCTCGATTGGGGAGGAAACGGAGCGAACGAATTGACCGTCTACGGCTACGACAACAGCTCGGGCTTGAATAACATCATCATTACCCCGCAAAACCTCTCAACCGGCGTTTGGACTCACTGCGTGGTCACGTGCGATGCCAGCACAAATTTCAACATCTTCACGAATGGGGTTCTCTGCGCCACCGGCGCCGGTGTCGGCAAATACTCTCCCGATTACTGGACACCGTTCGCAGTCGGCAGCGGTCGTGGATACACCCGCAGCCTGCCCCAGACAGCCGTGGCTGACGTGGCGATCTATACAAACATCGCGCTGTCAGCGGCCACGATCATGAACAATTACATGGTCGGCACAAACCCGAATCCGGCCGTCAGTTACTTCCAGACGGTGACCAGCCTTCAGCCGCCGGTATTCCTGCGAATGGATTCACCAACTTATTCGGGTTATCCAGCCTACAATACGTTGCCGGTCGTGTACGGCTATGGCAGCGGTGCGTTGAACGGCGTCTATACGCCCGGCACAGCCGTCGGTGTGGCGCCAGGGCCAAGTGCCAATGGCGTCGCATGGGCGGGAACACCCGCCATTGTCCCCGCGATGAGCGGAGTGAGCAGCTTTGGCGACATACCGTATTCCGCGGCGTATAATCTTACGAATGTTGACCAGCCGTTCAGCGCAACAGTGACATTCCGTTGTAATCCCTCCGATAATCGGTACCAATGCATCCTGGGCCGCGGGGACAGTTCATGGCGCTTTGCCCTCAGTGGAAATAACGCAAATAGCACGCCCGGCGGCCTCCAATTCGCAATGGGAGCAGGCAACGGATCGCCGACTGCGTATGTTTATCCCTCTTCAAAAACGCTGAATTGCAACGACGGCAACTGGCACCAGGCGGTTGGCGTCTTCTCGCCGGCCAGCAATCCGAACTTGCCTTCTACCGTGTTCCTGTATGTCGATGGTCAGCTCGCCACCATCAACACTTTGAACACGACCAATAAC
>DASYZW010000182.1:0-4972 GCA_035945915.1 Verrucomicrobiia bacterium
TCAATATTTAACGAATGCGCAGGTGTTGAGGTTTTTCTTTTTCGGAAAGGCAGGTGCTGAAGTGAATCTTTATATGGTAACTTTCGTGTGGGACGAAGGCATTTCGGAATGGCTGCCGTGGCGTCTGACGATTGCTTACTCCGGGCCACCAAAACACAATCTCTTAGTATTTTGAGGGATAGGCTTCAAGGGTGAAGAGACCGTAAGGCCCAAATCCCACCGCGACTCACAAAGTGCGCCATCACGGTGACCGACTAAGAACAACGAAAGTTCTCCGGTTTTCCCTCCGTCCCGTCAGGACGGAAATGGATTCTGTGGCGCTAATCCAGACACCTTGTGTCTGGCTATTTTCCGGTTGTGCCTTTGGCACGAATGATGAGAAAACGAGACGAGATGATTACTTACTCAAGGCTGCGTTCCACTTCCATCCGGCCTGGTTCATGGCGATCTTTACCGCGCCGGAATCGCTTGTGTAAACGACCGGCACACCGCGCTGTTGCAAGCGTTGCCGCAAGCGGTCGTTGGCCCGGCGCATGGGAGGATATTCCGAGTCCGCGATGACAATCAACCCGGGCCGGACGGCGTCCACCAGCGGATCGCATACAGGTTCGCCGTGGTTTGGCAGGCCGGCGATGACAATGTCCGCATGCAAATCATTCGTGCCGGATAACAATTGATTCTGACCGGCCGGGCTTAAATCCGACAAAACCAGGATGTTTCGGCCATAAAACTTTCCGAGCAAAACGAGTGCGTTATCGTCCGCGCGGGTCAGGCCGGCGCGCTCATCCGGCCATAAGACGCGCCAGTTTCCGATCGTATCCCCGCGATGCAGAATATTTCTGCGTGACGGCGGGTCGTCAAAAGTATCGAGGACTGCCTTATAAACCGGCGAACGAAAATCGATTGGGCTGGTCCAAAGTTCCCGGACGCCAAAGTAACTGTCCAGTGTTCCGGCGCCGCCGCAGTTTTTTGAGTCGCCTTCGGTCAGGACGAGCTTTGGCAACCGATTAACTCCCTGCGCCTGGAGGAATGGTTTGACCGTAAAGTTCACGGCGTCCGCGCTGCCGCAATCGATCAGGCAATCGTTGTCGCGCGCGCCGGCATCCACGAAAACTGCGTGTCCGCCGTTCAACGGCAGCACCGTCAGATCCGTTTCGCCTTGCCAATGCGTCGTTGAGATAAAGTAGGTCGCCGCAATCATCGTCGCTGCGGCTGCCCCGAATATTTTTCTGCGCGCACTGTTCATCCAGCGTCCCAGCAGCAGGACCAGAACGAGATAATATGTTCCGACCCAAATCCATGACGGAGCGCGGACATACAAATAGGCGCCGGGAATTTTCGTGGACCAATCGCTGACCTTGCCCATCTCGAGCATCAGGAACCAGGCGGCGTTGTTGAACAAGGCGGTTGCAAAGGGAAGCCAGGTCCCGCAGAGCAACGCGCCCAGGTTGGCCATGAGGGCAAACGTGCCCAGCGGCACGGCAATGACGTTGGCCAGCGGCGAAACGGGGCTGAACAAATGAAAATAATACGCGCTGAGCGGAATCGACCCGATCCATGCGGCCAGCGACAGCGAAAAGTAACGTGCCATCTGCCGGATCGCCTGCGCCAGGCCGCGCCGCCATTTCGGGACCAAAGCGGCGGGCAAAAGCGGGTCAGGTTTCATCAAGCCATCGGACACCTCATTCAGCCGCGGCAATAACAGCGCGATTGTGAGCATGACAAAAAAGGACAGTTGAAAGCTGGCCTCGAAGAGCTGGCGGGGGTCCCAGAGCAGGATGAGAAAAGCCGCCCCGGCGAGCGAATTCAGCAAATCCGCGGGCCGCTTGAGCGCCCAACCGCCGAGCACAATGGTCATCATTAGCGAGGCGCGGACGGCGGACGATTCCCAGCCGGTCGCGGCGGTATAAAACCAGATCACGGGAATTGCCACCGCGCCGCACCATCCGCGTGACACCTGGAGTATCCGCATGAGGGTCACCAACATGCCGGAAATGAGACCGATCCGCAGGCCGTCAATCGCGAATAAATGCATTGTGCCGGCTCTCAAATAAGGATCCCCGACGTCTCCGGTAAACGCGGTCCGCCAGCCCAGCGTCATCGCCCACAGCAGGCGCAACGTCTGGTCTTCCGGCAGGCCGAGTCCCAGCACGTGCTGCGACCAGTTCAAAAACCGGTCCGTTAACGGCGGGCGGACCAAAACAGGTTGCCGTAATTGCCAGTCATCGGGAGAACGCGCTCTCAACTCATAGTAAATGCCGCGCGTTTGCAAATAGGCCCGGTCGTCAAAGAGCCCTTCCGCGAGCGCCGGCGGCGGCCGCCCAATGAGACCGGATATTTCGACGCTTTGGCCCCCGTACAGATTCGTTCCGCCGGTTTCCAGCGGCCGGACCCACGTTTGAAGGGGCGCCGCGGCTCGTTGTGAACCGGCGACCGGCGTGGAAACGACGACGTCGCCGCCAGCCGGTTCCCATAATCCATTGATTTCGATTTCGGAGACATGAACCTGCGATTGTGAATGTTCCACTTCATTGCGCCCGCGCCGGGAAATTCTG
This sequence comes from Verrucomicrobiia bacterium, assembly GCA_035945915.1. Taxonomy (GTDB): domain Bacteria; phylum Verrucomicrobiota; class Verrucomicrobiia; order Limisphaerales; family UBA11358; genus UBA11358. The sequence goes on from DASYZW010000182.1 coordinate 2,556, forward strand.
ATTTGCGGTGTTCGAGCCAACACTCCGCGCACGCTCACAAATTCGGTTTTATCGCCGACCAGGCATCGCAAATCATCCGGTGAAATGATTGCGGTTCGAAAAACCAGGTTTGTCCAGCCGGCCAGAACCAGCAAGGCGCAGAGGAAATACGGTCGGCAAGCGGCGAATGCCAGGGTCAGGGCCAGGATTAGAAATGAGATTGTGAACAGGACCGGCAAAGGAGCCGGAAAGAATTTGGCGAGCAATAACCCAAAGCCATAAAACGAAACGACGATGACGAAGGGACGGTGGCCGCGCCACGCGCCATTGGGCATCCGTCCCGACGGCATGGTCACGACTTTCGTCTCCTGTTGTAATGGAAAAACCAGGCTATCCCCAGGCCCAGCGCGCCTCCGGCGGTGTCGATACAGACGTCGGAAAACAGGGGAGTGCGCGTAGGGACAAAACTTTGATGATATTCGTCGGTGGCGGCGTAGAGAAACACGATCAGCAGCGTTCCGCCGACCCGCGGCCACGACCAGGCCGGCAACGGATTACGCGAATGATGGAGCGCGCGGAAGACCAGAAACCCGAGAATGCCGTAGACGGTCACATGACAGCTTTTTCTGAATAAGTGATGGATGCGATCCATTTCCATCGCGGACATATGGGGGAAAAGCCAGCGCAAGACAGGAATAATGATGCGCGACGAATGCTCGTACGAATGCGCATCGGCCGACGCGCCAAATATCAGGATCATCCAAAACAACACCGGCACCCAGAACCTCAAAAATGCGCGCATAAAAAAGTTTCGGCCTTCATCCTTTAAGTTTCAAGTAAAGAAAGGGGGCCTTGATTAACCACAGAGAACGGCGAAGACAATTTATCCGCCAATTGCGCGAATTGACGCGAAGGCTTTTCGACCACGGATGAACGCACCGTTATGGATGAGAAACGCGGGCGATGTTGCTTCGCAAAGGTCAAAAGAGAAAGTCCACGCTTGAAAGCGCGCTACACTTGAGGCATATGCTACTGCTTTGGTGAGAGAAAAAAATCATATGCTCAAGCTTGGCGTCAACATTGATCACGTGGCCACACTGCGCGAGGCCCGGTACCGCGGGCGCGGGTTCGGGGAACCGGACCCGGTCGAAGCCGCAAAAATTTGCGAGGCGGCCGGCGCGCACGGCATCACCGCGCACCTGCGGGAAGATCGCCGTCATATCCAGGACCGCGACGTCTCGAAGCTGCGTGAGACCGTCAAACGCCTGAACCTTGAGATGGCCAACGCGCCTGAAATCATCGAAATCGCGCTGAAACTGAAACCGGACATTGTGTGTATCGTACCCGAACGGCGCATGGAAGTGACGACGGAAGGCGGACTGGACGTGGTGACCGCCGAAAAGTCCCTTGGCGATCTCCGGAAACGCATGAACGACGCGGGCATCGAAGTGAGCCTGTTCATTGCTCCTGACCCGGCGCAGATCGAGGCGAGCGCAAGAGTGGGAACGCAATTCATCGAATTGCATACCGGCCGATTTGCGGAAGAATATTTTGAACGGCGGGGCGTGACAAAAAAAACGACTGTAACCTGTCCAGAATTGGAACGTCTAATCTCCGGTGCGCGCCAGGCGCACGGGCTCGGCCTGCACGTGAACGCAGGCCACGGGTTAAACTACGAGAACCTGCCGTCGCTCTTTGCCGTACCACATTTGGTGGAGCTGAACATTGGCCATAGCATCGTGAGCCGTTCGGTGTTTGCCGGAATGGAAACTGCTGTCAGGGAAATGTTGGGCGTCATGGAACGGTATCAGACCTGAAGAGGTTTTTCCTTTTTGAGTGAATGGGATTTACCGATTGGGTTTGAGTTGCCGATGGCATTCAATCGGAAAAATCACTTTGACTTTTTCTGGATTGGATTAGATTAAACAAGATAAGGAAGGCTAAAATGAAAAGAACAACAAACATAAACGGTTTCACGTTGATTGAATTGCTGGTGGTGATTGCGATTATTGCGATTCTTGCCGCGATCCTTTTGCCGGTGTTGGACAAGGCCAAGCAAAAAGCCATCCAAACGAGCTGCCTCAATAACCATAAGCAATTGGCGCTCGCGTGGTCCATCTACAAGAATGACAACAACGGTTTCCTGATCATTGACGATCCGGTAACATCCAGCGGCGCACTGGGGGGGACCAACCTGCCGAGCTGGGTCTATGGAGACATGACCTCGGCCTCCGATGAAACCAATGCGATTTTGATCCAGGAAAGCCTGATTTATCCCGCGGTGAATAATGTCAGCACGTTTCATTGCCCGGCGGATGTGCTGCCGCAACCGGGCCAAAAAGCCCCGCACATTCGCAGTTACAGCATGCAGCCGCAATTGGCGCCTTACTATCTGGGCGCGCAGTGGATTGTCGCCCCCTCCTATCCGGCGATGTACA
>DASYZW010000183.1:0-2658 GCA_035945915.1 Verrucomicrobiia bacterium
TGGAAACAGGCGCTGGATCATGGTGTGAAAGTGACCGGCTGTACTGTGCATTTTGTCGACGCCGGGGTGGATGCGGGCCCGATTATTGGCCAGCAATCAGTGCCGATTTTGGATAATGATACGCCGGAATCTTTGCACCAACGCATTCACGCTGCCGAACACGAGCTTTATCCGGGATGCGTCGCTGCGATTGCGAGGGGGGAGATTTCGGTTGTTGGCCGGCGGGTGGTCTGGAAGAAATGAATCGCATTGGGGGCGCCGGATTGGCATCATTAGTTTGTTACGCAGGCGAGAAACGAGCGCATTTCCGGGTCGTAAGAGCCGGCAATTTATGTCCGCGGCCAGGCAATTAAGGTAAAGCCGTCGTTTGTTTTTCGGGTTTTAATCTACGCACAAAAGCCGCGACCATGACGGCGCGGTCGATTTATGGATAAAAAATTAAAATTTGGACTGCCGAAGGGCAGTTTGCAGGACGCCGCCATCGAAAAGATGGCCAAGGCAGGTTTCAACGTCTCCATCAGCAGCCGTTCCTATATTCCAACGGTCGACGACGACGAGATGGAAATCCGGCTGATTCGCGCGCAGGAGATCAGCCGTTACGTGGAGCATGGCTACCTGGATTGCGGGATCACCGGCCACGACTGGGTGGTCGAAAATGGCTCCGACGTGCATGAGGTCGGCGAATTTCTTTTCAGCAAGGCGACGCGGCGGCCTGCGCGGTGGGTCCTGTGCGTACCGGAAAAATCCGCGGTGCGGTCCGTGAAGGATTTGGAGGGCAAGCGCATTGCGACCGAAGTGGTTCATTTGACCAAAAAATATTTGCGCAAGAACGGCGTGAAAGCGGAAGTGGAATTTTCCTGGGGCGCCACGGAAGTAAAAGCCCATGAGCTGGTGGATGCCATTGTGGAAGTGACCGAGACCGGTTCCTCGCTGCGCGCCAACAACCTGCGAATCGTCGACGAGCTGCTGGTGTCCACGCCGCGTTTGATTGCCAATCACAATTCCTGGAAGGACGCGTGGAAGCGCAAAAAGATCGAGACGCTGGCGATGCTTCTCAAAGGCGCGCTGGATGCGGAGGCCAAAGTGGGCCTGAAGATGAACATTGCGGAAAAGGATCTTCCGCGGCTCTTGAAGGAATTGCCCGCTCTGAGGAACCCGACTATCTCGAGCCTGAGCCTGAAAGGGTGGGTGGCGGTTGAAACGATCATCGACGAACACGTCGTGCGTGAATTGATTCCTCAACTCAAAGCCGCCGGCGCGGAAGGGATCATCGAATATCCTCTCAATAAAGTGGTGTATTAACCAGTTTGCACCGGCATCTGAATCCGAAAAGAGCACGGTGCGGAGCCTCGTTTCCAAAAATGTGCCTATAGGGGGGAAACGGGAAACGAAGGGCGGGTAATTGCGAAATCTCCTTGTATTTATTATGGTTTTATGGGTTTTTCCCGGTTAGAAACGAAGGGGGTCAAAAATGGCGGGTGGAAACGAGAATTTCTTTAGGCAGAATGGACAGGATTGGCGGGATTCTTCAGCCGTGAGGAGGGCAGCGAAGCACCGTGGTTGCATATGTGCATCGAAGTTGGGAATCGTGTTACATTGTTACATCGTTGAGGCGCAGGACGTTACGGTGTTACACGCTTTGTTACACGCTGTTACATTTTCGTAAGTTATTTATTTTCAGATACTTGCAGTGTTACATTAACGATATCGTTGTTTAGAGGAGTGATTCCTGTTTCTATTCTGCGTTTCTCGAAGGTTCGGAAAACGACACGAAATGCCTCGAACCTGTAAAACCGATAGGAACCAGCAACGTACCCAAAAGAACCCAATCCCATATCGCATGGTAGCGAACCATTTCCGCTGCAAGAATGAGAGATGCCAGAACCAATAGTGCGATGGAAATACCCCGATGAAAGCGGCGTAACTCCGATTCCAGCCATGAATCCATTCGACTTTCCAGCAATCGCCCATCGTCCGAATCGGTACAATCGTTCTTGCAGTGGCACACATTGCATTTATGGGCAGGAGCGCGATATTGAGCGATTTTACGCTCGAAATCGGTTTGTTCGCGGGTCAGATGGTGGCCGGTTGGACATTGCCACACGTCTTCCCTCTTTTTATAGACAAAGCCTGAATTGCGGTAATGCTCCGAGCGATGATGCGAATGGCGCGCCAGCCATTCAAGGACCAGCGATACACCGACGAGCAACAGCGCGTAAGCGGACGCCAAAACAACTTCAATGTGAATGCCGTAAATCATTCGCCAAACTTTTTGTTTTCCTGAATTTCTCTAAAAAGGATGCCGTCGGGTTCTTCATGCGGTTTTTGTTCTTTCATCCGTAGCACGCCCACGAAGCTGAGATAAAGGATCGGCAATGTTCCAAGGATGATGAACACGGCATCGCCGGGCAACCGCATCCACTCGAATACAGAGTTGGAATGGGACGAAATGAATTTTAAAGAACGGGCGTCGAAATAGCTTACGCTCACCGAGTGATAGAGCTGGATTAGGCCCAGGGGGAACAGCGTGGCGAACACCATCCAAACCAGACCAAGATTCAGCGCCCAAAAGCTGATCCTGGCGGCGCGGTCGCTCCACAGTTTTTCGGGAATCATGTAACGCAGGCAAAACAGGGCAAGCCCGACCGCCAACATGCC
>DASYZW010000184.1:0-13936 GCA_035945915.1 Verrucomicrobiia bacterium
TGCAATTCACGGGGAGATTTTCGTTTGCGTGGCTGAGGCTGAGCGGCAGGCGAAACTCTTTGGGACGAACTGGCGTTCCGAGTTGGTCCGTTACGTTGTCCATGGCGTTTTGCACCTGATGGGACATGATGATTTGCAACCCGTTGCGCGAAAGAAAATGAAGCGGGTGGAAGGGCGCCTGGTGCGCGAACTTTCCCGCCTGTTTGCCTTGAGCAAATAGTGTGACGGTCCTAAAATCGGGCAATGGAACAAAAAAGTGTCTTCGCGCGGTGGCGAGCCAGTTTTCTAACGGGACTGGCGGTCATTCTGCCGGGCGCATTGACGCTGGCCGTGGTGAAATGGCTCTTCGGCACGGTGGCCAGTTTCACGGATTCACTCCTCTTTTTCCTGCCGGCCAGCGTGACGCACGATCAGTTGGGCGGGATCCATTGGTATTGGAGTTTGGTGGCCATTGCCATGGCCGCCGTCGCGATCACCTTGATCGGCATATTGGCCCGCTATTACATCGGCAAGCGAATGATTGATTTTGCGGATAACCTGATGCTGCGCGTGCCGGTGCTGGACAAAATTTACGGGACAATCAAACAGGTGGACCAGGCGTTCACGTCCGGCAAAAAGAATTCGTTTCAAACCGTGGTCCTGGTGGAATACCCGCGCGAGGGCATCTATTCCGTGGGATTTATCACCAGCGAACAGGCGGACGAAGTGTCTGAGAAGACGAACAAAAAATGCGTTTGCGTTTTCATTCCCACCACGCCCATTCCAACGGGCGGCTTTCTGGTCATTGTTCCGGAAGAAAAGGTCGTCAAATTGGATATGTCAGTCGCGGACGGGTTTAAATATATCATTAGCATTGGGGCGATCTCGCAGGAACGATTCACGGCGTCCGGCTTAGGCCGCGGACGGGCGCAACAACCGCTGCCGATTGCGCGATGATTGAATCCGGCGCCGGCATCATCCTTCGTACGCTCCCGCTCACCGAAACGAGTTTGATTGTCCATTGGCTGGGGCCCGCGTTCGGCCGGATTGCGACGGTGGCCAAAGGGGCGCGCAGGCCGAAATCCCCCTTTGCGGGCAAGCTGGATCTATTCTATGAAGCGGACATTTCCTTCACTCGCAGCCGAAGCGGCGATCTGCACGCGCTGCGGGAAGCAAGCCTCCGGCACACCAACGCCGGTTTGCGGCTGGACGTGGAAAAATTACGCCAGGCGGCTTACGCGGCTTCGTTTATTGTGCGCGCCACCGAACCGGAGACGCCTTTGCCGGATATCTTCGAACTGCTCCGCCGCTTTTTGGAATCGTTGTCCGCCCTGGAACCGGCGCCGCAGTTGGTGCTCGCATTTGAATTGAAGATGCTGGTTGAACTGGGCCTTGAACCTGATTGGAATGAAACCAGGCTCGAACCGGGAACCAGGAAGATTGTTGAAGCCATGTTGCAACGGGAATTCAGCTCGATTCCAGGCGTCAAACCAACGGACAGGCAATTGTCTGAACTCCGGCAATTTCTCCACGGATTCATCATTTTTCATCTGGGGAAAATCGGCCGCGGCCGCGGGAGGATCATCCAACCTCAGTAGCAGCCGAGGGGGGAAAGTGTTTGCGCCAAAAATTTCAACGCGATTGACTTGAAAGGATGTATTTAGCACACTGTATGCAAGATTGTATGGCAAATCCAGCCATGGCAGCCGGTGAAAGTCCAAGCCGGCCCTCCGCAGGCACAGGAAATTCAACTGCGCTCGACCAATGGCGCGGATTGGCGCTGGTGTTCGTTTTAATCTCCCACGGATTTTATTTTACCGGTCGTGTTTACGGCATTGGGCGTGTCGGGGTCAACCTGTTCTTTTTTATTTCGGGCGTTTTGGTTTTTAAATCGTTGAAAGGTCATGGTGACAGAACGGCGTGGGAGCGAACGTCCCAATTTTGGAAGCGCCGACTGCGGCGCTTGTATCCGGCGCTGGTTGCGTACGTGTTGGCGATGATTCCGGTCGTTTACCTGTTGCGAAATATTCCGGGAGCAGAAACCCCTTCCATGGCCGGTTATTTGCATGCCGCGCCGGTAGCGTTGTTCTACGGAATCAATTATTGTCCCGAGGCGGTGATGTCGCTGGGGCATTTATGGAGTTTGGCGTGTGAAATGCAGTTTTATTTCCTGGCGCCACTCATTTTTCTGCTGGGTGGAAGATCCGTTTCGCAGCGGAACTTTGTTTGGGGCGGCGTGTTGCTGGCGCTTATGGCCTGGGGGTTTATCGGCGCAATCAAATATCCGGGCTTTAAATATCACTTTGAGATCGCCGTTTGGCCGATGATGCTCGGTTTCTTTTGTGAGTATCGAAAAGATTTGTTTCAACGCATCCCGGGACGATGGTTTCATTGGATTATTCTCTGTAGTGTTATGGTGTTTATCGTCATGGCCGGAGTTATGTTCTGTGGATATGAGATGAAATACGGCGTCATCGCCATCGGCACGTTCGTATTTGTTCCCTGTTTTGTCGCGTATCTGGGCAATCGCACGTTGAGCGGGCCAGTCGGTCATTTGCTGACGTGGTTGGGCGAGCGCACATACTCCGTTTATCTGTGGCAGCAGCCGTTTACGATTTGCAACTATTTGCCTGACGCACTCCATCCGCCGGGGGCGGCCATGGCGGCGTTTCTGGGCGGCGTTTGGTTTCGAATTTTTGAGCGTCCGTTCTTAAGCCAAAAGCGTCAACAGGTTGCCGCGGTGCCGAAATTTGGCGGAAAGAAAAGGCTTATGGGCCGCATCGCATGGGGCGTCGCCGCTGTCGTGGTCTTATGCGTTCTGGCCGCGTGCGCCGCCCGCTGGCGGTATTCGGCCACGCTTGCGGCAAGGGTTTTTCCAGCCAAAGATCCTCCTGCCTTGAACTGGAGCGCGGCTAAACCAGGTTCCATTTTATCGCTGGGTGATTCCCGGATCGCCATGTGGAATTGCCCTGACCTTGACGGTCGTGGCGTTGCGAATGCGGGGTTTCCCGGAATTACCACCGCTGAATTGGCTTCCGAATGCGGCGAGGTTTTTCGGCAAATCCATCCGAAAGTGGTCGTAATTCAAGTGGGCATCAACGATTTAAAATTGATCGGGGTCCGTCCAGATTTGCGCGAGTCTGTCATCAGCAATTGCGTTAACAATGTTTGCCTCATCGCGCGGCGATCTGAACAGGCAGGGGCGCGGGTCATGGTCACTGCGATTTGGCCGGCCGGAAAGGTCGGGTTGGTCCGCCGGTTCGTCTGGAATAGCGGGGTGAATTCGGCTGTCGCGCAGGCCAATCTGCGGCTGCAAAAGGTTCTCCAGGGCAATAACAATATCGTCTTTACGGATATTTTTGCAGAAATGACCCGCGGTCTGGACATCTCTGAATGCCAAAAGCTGTATTCTGACACGCTCCATCTCAATCAGGCCGCGTATCAGCAACTGACGACGTTACTGGAAAAGGAATTGCCTCCGGCGTCCTGAGGGCATGGACCGCCCGCCGCTATCGTTTGATTAATTCAACTGTTCGTTCCACCGCCTCGGCAATTTTCACAGCCTGCACTGCTCCGCCGCGGGGTTTGATTTCGATCTGGCCTTTGGCCAGCGATTTTTCGCCGATACCGACCCGAATCGGGAAGCCAACGAGGTCGGCGTCTTTGAATTTCACGCCGGGGCGGTCGTCACGGTCGTCTAAAATAGCTTCGATGCCTCGTGATTTAAGCTCGCCGTAGATTTTTTCAGCGAGCTTCATGGTTTCGCTGTTCGCATCCACATTCAGCGGCGTAATGCAGACTTCATACGGCGCAACGCTTAACGGCCAAATGATGCCGTCCTTGTCGTTGCACTGTTCGATGACGGCCTGCAATGTGCGGGTCACGCCGATACCGTAACATCCCATGAAACACAAATTTCGATTGCCATTTTCGTCCAGGTAGGCGGCATTGAACTTTTCACTGTATTTGGTGCCAAGCTTAAAAACATGGCCGACTTCGATCGCCCGGCGGATTTTCAACGGCTTCTGGCACGATGGACAATTTTCGCCGGCGCGAACCGTGCGCAGGTCCGCCCATTGCGATACCTGGATGTCGCGTTCGATGGAAACATGCCGCAAATGGAAACCATCTTCATTGGCGCCGGTCGTCATGCCGGTTGCGCCTTGCAATCGATTGTCTGCGAACACCTGGATGTCCTGCTTTTTGCGCGTCGAGGTGACGGCGCCCAGGCTTCCCGGATGCGCTCCCGTGGCTTCAAAAATTTCCTCCGGGGTTGCCGGTCGGAACACGGTCGTCCCCACCTTTCCGGCGAACTTCGCTTCGTTCAATTGATCGTCACCGCGCATCAGGACAATGATCAATTTGCCATCGGCGAGGTAAATCAGGGTCTTGACCTGGCGATCGGCCGTGACGTTATAAGGCGGCTTCGAGAGGGCCTCAATCGTCACGACCCCGGGGGTCGCAAATTTTTCAGTTGGCTCGCTGGCGGCGCTGGAATCGGACTTGGGCAGCGCGCTGGTTGCTTTCTCGATGTTGGCGGCGTAGTTGCAGGCTTCGCAATAAACCACTTCGTTTTCACCGGTCTCGGCTGGAACCATGAATTCATGCGAATATTTGCCGCCGATGACCCCCGTGTCGGCCTCCACGGGAAATGTCTTCATGCCGCATCGCTCGAAAATGCGGGTATAAGCGTCATACATTTTTTGGTAGCTCGCCTGCGCAGCGTTGTCGTCCACGTCGAAGCTGTACGCGTCCTTCATGATGAACTCGCGGGCGCGCATGAGCCCGAAGCGCGGGCGGATCTCGTCGCGAAATTTGATGCTCACCTGGTAAAAATTTTTCGGCAATTGGCGGTAGGACGAGATTTCCCCGGCCGCGATTCCCGTGATCACTTCTTCCGCGGTGGGGCTCAAGACCCATTCACGGGACGCGCTGTCTTTGACTTTAAATAACACGTCGCGGGCCGTGACGTAACGTCCGCTTTGCTGCCAGATTTCGGGCGGCTGGAGCGCCGGCATGAGGACTTCGATAGCGCCGGCCCGGTCCATTTCCTCGCGCACAATCTTCTCGATTTTGCGCAATGACCTCAGTCCCAGTGGCAGGAAAGTGTAAACGCCGCCGGCAAGTTTGCGGATGAGCCCGGCCCGCAGCAGCAACTTGTGCGACAGAATCTCCGCGTCGGCCGGCGCCTCGCGAAGAGTCGGAATCAATGTTTGTGTCCAACGCATGACAAAGTGGAAAGTATGCGCGTTTATTCCGCGAGGTTCAAGAATCAACGTTTCAACGGACGCTTACGCAACAGAGGGTGGGCGATCGTCAGGGTGTGTCGGACGATAAATCCACAATTCTCGCCCCCGGGATGCGCTCAGTAATAATGACGCGCGCGAGATTAATCCATCGTTGGCAACGGTCCAGGATCATGCCGTCCGATGTTACGATGATGTGGTCGGTACGGGCCAGAACGTGGTCGGGACTGAAGGAGAGGTCCACCTCCATGTTCCAGCCTGCATTGTGGGCGGTCTCGAGAATGAGGGTTTTGAGTTTGCCGCTATTGGAGACGGGTTGGTCCAGAAGCCACCGGCAGACACCCGTGCCGAGGGCTGAAACGGCTTCACCGACCAGTCGCAGGGCAGGCATAGTTTCGTTGACCTTGCGATAACGCCGATGGATCCCGGCGATGTCCCGGCAACAACCATCGCGGCCCGGCAGCACAACGCCGCCCCCCAACGCGCTCTCGAGGACGGTCAGGATATTGTATCCGTCCAGCCAGAGCTCCTGGCCACGAACCTCAGCCGGCGCCACACGAGTGCGCGCGCGGCGTTGCACGGCGGCCGCGGAGCAGGCGTAACGGGAAAGGGCCATTCGCTGTCGGTGGGTTAAATTGTGATGATTGCCGACAAGGTCGATGGCTGAGCGCGCGGCGTACTCGCGGTCCAGCAGCCAGCACAGGTCCGACGCGGCGGCGCGCAATGCGCCGATTTGGTCCGCGGCAAATAGCTGTTCGTCCCCGGAGGCAGTACCGCGATGAGATTGTCCGCCTGCCATAGTTGAGAATATGTGCGAACAATCAATGAATGACAATATTGCGGATTGCTCGTTTCAACATTGCGGATTGCCCTGTTGGAATGAAATTTTGAACAGGAGGAGTCCACAATGACTATGGCATGACGAATGCGAAATAGGAGACATTCCCGCCCGGCCGCCCGCATTGGACAGCGAAAGGAGTCAAAATGAAAATGCATTTAAAAGCGGTCATTTCCGCCGGCGCGGTGGGAATCGGGCTGGCGATGGTCAATTCCGCCCGCGCGGACGGCACGGTTGTTGTGACGTCTCCCGGTGTTGTAATGTCCGGACCGGCCGTAACGGCAACTCCAGTCCCAGATGAATATGTTTGGGATGGCAATGAATATGTCGGCGTGATAGGCGACCAATACTATTATTTGGGCCCGGGCGACGTTTGGATGCCAATGGACCCTGATCGTCTCCATCGATTTAACGGGTGGGAAAGAGATCACGCGGATTGGCGATCGCATGAAACGCATAACGTGCGATACCGGAATATGCGCCATGACGACCATCCCCGGGAGCTGCGCGGCAACGGACCGCCGGATTCACGCCAGTATCCTGAACATAAAGATCACGACCACGACCATGACCATGATCGTGACCAGGATCGTGACCAAAACAGTCCGCCGCATTAACCTGGCTTAAGGTTCATGGCCCGCTCGGGTATGCCCGGCGTGAAATGAATCACGGGAGATGCTGAATGATGCCGTGACCAGCGGTATCATTCAGTTTTTAATGCGCGTGGAGAAGTTCCTCGACCCGGCGTTCCAATCGGGGCAGGTCCAGCGGTTTGGTGAAAAAATCTTCCGCCTGGATGGCCACCGTTTTCCGCGTGACACCGGAGGAGAGCGCGCTCATAAAAATGATCGGGATCTTTTTGGTGGCCGGCTGGCGTTTCAAAATCTCGCATACGGACAAACCGTCCAGGTCCGGCAACAAAATGTCCAGGAGGATGAGGTCGGGTTTGAACTGGCGCGCCTGGCTCAAGGCCTGCACCCCGTCATTGGCCACCAGGAATTCACATCCGAGGGCGCTGAGGCGAAATTTCACCAGTTCAATGAAATCGCCTTCATCATCCACAATTAAGATAATTGAAGCCACGCTCTCTAAAATCATCCGAAATGATGCCGTTCGCAATGGCAAGAACGTTAAAGAGTTGTGACGATATGGAAACAAACTCGCGTTAATGTGCCGGCGGGGGAATGCCTTGCCGGTCGCCGGAAAAAATGTTAACACACATCCGATGCCAACTGGCCGAAATTCGATCCGTTTATTTAAAGCGTTTGGAATTAATGTCTTCCTGCACTGGTCGTGGTTTTTGGTGGCCGCATATGAGATTCAATTGAGGAAGGGCGTTTACTCATCCGTCACATGGAACGTGGCGGAATACCTGACGCTGTTTTTGTTCGTTCTGTTGCATGAGTTCGGCCATGCGCTGGCCTGCCGTTCGGTGGGCGGCCTGGCGGACGAAATTGTCCTTTGGCCGTTTGGCGGGGTTGCCTACGCGTCGCCGCCGCCGCGACCCGGGGCCACGTTATGGACGATTGTTGCCGGCCCCCTTGTCAACGTGGTCCTGTTTCCCATTCTCTCCGCGCTCTGGTTGTTCAGTCGTTCCGCCGGCTGGAGCGACGATCTGAATCAGTACGTATTTGCAATTTGGTTTATCAACCTTGCCCTTTTGATTTTTAATATAATGCCGGTCTATCCCCTGGACGGCGGCAAAATATTATGGGCTCTTTTATGGTTTCCCTTTGGGCGCGCGCGCAGTCTGTTTATTGCGTGCATCGTGGGTTTTGTCGGCGCGGCCGGCCTTGCGGCCGTAGCCATTCTGCTGCAATCCAAATGGCTCGGTATTTTGTGCATTCTGAATGTTTATTACTGTTTCCGCGGCTTTGTTGAGGCCAGGGAATTGCTTCGGCGCGGTGACGCCCCGCGCCGTGACGGCTGTCAATGTCCCCATTGCGGCATTGCCCCGCCGATCGGAAACTTTTGGCATTGTGTCAGATGCCGAAAGAGTTTCGACCCGTTTGCCACTCAAATGACGTGCCCGCACTGCAACACGCAATACAATATTGTCGCCTGCCTCGAGTGCGGAAGCGGCGCTCCACCGCAAGCCTGGGTCCCGGGCGAATTTGCGAAGCCGTAGGAATCGAAAACCGGACGATCGAACGTCACAGTTTCAGGTCCATGGTCACATTGGCCTTGAGCAATCGGGAAATGGGGCAGCCGGCCTTGGCGGCATTCGCGATGTCCTGGACCTTTTTGTTGTCCGCTCCCGGTACCTTTGCCGTCACGTCCAGGTGCGACTCAGTGACGGTGAAACCTTCGTTGGTCTTGTCCAGGGTGACCGTTGCCGAGGCCGAAATGCTTTCCGGCGTGAGGCCTGCCTTCCCCAGCTCCGCTGAAAATGCCATCGCAAAACAACCGGCATGGGCGGCGGCGATAAGTTCTTCCGGGTTGGTGCCAACCCCGTTTTCAAAGCGAGTTGAAAATGAATACTGGGTGTCTTTCAGCGCGCCGCTATCCGTGGAAATGGTTCCTTTGCCGTCTTTCAATCCGCCGCGCCAAATCGCTGATGCTTTTCTTTTCATGTGATCTCCTTTTGTTTGTGATTGCGGGAGCGTTGATCGCTCCATTGGACACCAAGACTAACTCGCCTCGGTTCGAATCTCAAGCGGGTAAAGGTGGATGACAGGTCGAACGCTTCCATTTGACTTTTGGGCGCCGCTATTTGAGATTCATGGCCAGAACAACGAGATGAAACCACCGGGGGATACCCAGCTTAGAATCATTTGGTTCGCCCTTACCACTTTTGCCATCGCGCTTACGGTCGCGATTTTGGCGGCGGCCGTTTGGGGTGTGGGCGAGATTCTGAATCTGCTGAGCCCGGTTTTATGGCCGCTGGCGATTGCGGCCATTGTCGCCTACCTCTTTGATCCCGGGGTGAATTGGCTGGAACGTCGCGGCATCAATCGGACCTGGGGAATCACGATCGTGTTTGTCTTCATTTTTTGCATCATTTCAGGTGTCCTGGCCAGCGTAATTCCCCAAATGGTCAAAGAGTCCCACAAACTCGTCCAAAAAATTCCCGATTACACCAATTGGGCGCGGCAACGGTTCAGTGATTGGGCTGATCGGGCGAGCAAGGCGGCCTCGGCGGCATCCAACGTCAAAGATAATACCAATGCGCCGCCGCCCGATGCCTCATCCCTTTCCGCCGATTCCGAATCCACTAATTCCGTAGCCTCGGGCTCGAAGACCAATGCCCCGGCGTCGAACGCGGCCCAGATGAGACAGATTCACAACAAGATCATGAACTCGGCGACGGACTGGTTTGAGAAAGCGGCCTCGACCGTGGGAGGATGGCTCATTTCGGAATTGGCCAAGGCGACCGCATTGATCGACGTGCTGGTGGCGCTCATTTTGATACCCATCTATTCCTTTTATTTTCTGCGCGAAAAGAGATGGATCCGGTCCAATTGGACTCATTATCTGCCGATTCGCGATTCCCGCGCGAAGGAGGAAGTCGTTTTCATTATTGATTCGATCAACCAATACATGATTGCGTTTTTCCGGGGACAAGTCCTGGTTGCGATTTGCAGCGGGGTGCTCTATACGATCGGTTTCCTGTCGGTCGGCCTCGATTATGCCTTTTTGCTGGGCTTTCTTTGCCTGCTTTTAACGATGGTTCCGTTTCTGGGGCCGCTGGTCAGTTGCATTATTTCGGTGGCCCTTACGGGGTTGCAGTTTGGCGATTGGTTTCATCCGTTGATGATTATCGTCGTTTTTGCCGTGGTGGTATCGTTGGAAAATTTCTTTTATTCACCGCGCATCATGGGCAATCGCGTGGGCCTGCACCCGCTCGTCATTATCGTCGCCGTGATGATCGGCATCACTCTGCTCGGCGGATTGCTCGGCGGTATCCTGGCGATCCCCCTGGCTGCGGCGCTGCGCGTTATCCTCGTGCGGTATCTGTGGGAAAAACGGAAACCGGCCGCGTCACGAGGTTGAGCGCCAGGCGCGTTAATCCAATTCTCTCACGTCTACCGCCTCCATCCCCGCTGAACGGATTGCCTGCAATCCCAGGTCGGTATCTTCGTAGGCGCGGCAGAACTGTGGTTCCACGCCGATCCTCCGCGCCGCTTCGAGGAAAATGTCCGGCGCCGGTTTTTGCCGCTTGACCATTTCACTCGTCACCACCGCCTTGAATAAATGCAAAATATCCAGGTGTTTCAGCACCTGCGTGATAATCACCTGCGTGCCGCCGGAAGCCACGGCCATCGGAATTTTTCCATAATGCGCCCGCGCGATCTCCACCACCGCGTGCACGGGCTGCACCTGGGAGAGATAGGGCAGGTAGGCGTTCTCTTTTTCATGCCCGGCGGCCACGTGGTCGAGGGAAACGTCCTGTTCCTCAGCCAGCATCTTCAAAATGTCCCTCGAAGGGACGCCGCCGAGCGAATAAAACCGGTCTTCCGGGAAATGCAGCTTGTACTTGCCGGCAATGGCCTGCCACGCGCGCCAGTGCAGCGGCATCGTGTCTGCCAGGGTCCCGTCACAATCGAAAATCAGTCCTTTCGGTTCCATAGAGGCATTCTTGGTTTTTAGATTTCACGAGTCGCCGGCGATGCGCCCGACGGCTCGAAGCGAGCAAGACTAATCAAAAGTTTGAAATTGAAAATTAAAAATTCGCGGATGATTGTGGCGCTGCCGGCGCGGCGCGCCCGGTCCCGCCATATCGGCAACGGGTTGCTTATTGCAGCAAATCCTGGCTCGAAAGGACTTGCGCCTGCATCCGGCTGACAATCATGCGCGCGCGGGCTAGCGCGGTGTCCCGGGTCTCTCCCAAAAACGATTTCAATTCCACGCGCACCGCCGCCACCGGATCGCCATTACGGTCGGTCAACGGCAAAGTGACGGCGACCGTGCCGCGGCCTTTTCCAAAGTAAATGGACCCGTTGTTGATGGCGTTCTTTTCGGCGTCCGTGCCGGGATTGTTTACTTCGGACGCCTTGTTGCTGGCAATGATGCGCGGGGCGCCGGATTTATCGAGGGTATAAATGCGAAGCTCGAGGATGCGCGGTTCCTGTTCCATGGTGTTTTGCACCAGCAACTGCGCCATAGGCACCACCGGCGTGTAACTGATGGTTGTGTCGCCGAAATGCGTCAGCGAGTCGGACTTGGTCCAGAAACCGATTTTGCCGGAATCAAACGTATCATCCTGCAACGGCGGCATGACGATCTGGTTATCGAGCCAGCAGGTGATGCGGTTCCCTTCACAATGGACGCTCAACAGATGCCAATCCCCGGCGGAAACGTCGATCGAGGGCCCCACCAGATTGCCGCGGACGCCGTTGACCACCTTGTAGAATCGGAGGTTATGGCCGAGGGCGCTGACGCGAACGACGTAAAAATTGGATTCGTTTTGGTAACGAAACACGACTCCGGCCATTTCTTCGAGAATTCCGCTGACGATTTTGAAGCGGGTCGCCAGGGTAAAGTCTTTAAATGTTTCTTTGTTATAGATCAGCATCGGGAACCGTTCATCCGTGGGATCGGTATCCGTTTGCGCCAGGACGGAGATATGGTTCATGGTTGGGCCGTTCGTGGAGAAAAACGGCTTGAGGGCGGCCGGCATTTCATCGGTCACGATCTGCCAGTCACCGGGCCTGCCGCCGCCGGCCAGGGCGCTATCAAACTCGTTGGTGAGCGATTGTCCCGGCGAAAAATCGCCGAAATTGATTTTAATCTCGGCTCCCGCTGCCGGCAGGGCGATGGCGAGACAAAGGCATACAAACAAATGGCGCATTCCAATTAAGGCTACCAAATCACCCGGCCGAAAACAATCTCACGCAACTGTCGCCACGAACGCCACGGGTTAGAACAGAAAACAGAGAAAACAGGGGATTTAACCGCATAGATCACATAGATCGCAAATGGCAGAATTTGAAAATGCAGTCTTAAACCACAGATGCACACGGATGCACACCGATTAATTAGAGCGAACCCGATGTCCAAGGCGGATCTGGAATACAATTCGCAACCCTGTATCCGTGTCTATCCGTGTTTAAAAATCAGAACGGCCCGCAAAGGATATTGTAAAATCTTAAATGTTTCGTTAGTCAGGAAAAAGTCGTCGAGAACTGTAGCATCACCAATCGGGAAATTTTTCAATCGTCCGGAAAAAAATCCGGCGGAACGGTTTCTGTATAGGTGACTGTATTTCACTGTTTTATGAAGCGTTTGTTTCGCGGTTTTTGAACGAATCATGCATTTTGCATGCGACAGTTCGAAAAACGAGGCGCGGAAAATTTGTTCTAAAGTTTTGATTCTGAGTTCTGTCAAGCGATTGGTGAATTCTGATATACTCGGCACTGACCGGAGCCACAGATAAACACAGATGGGCACAGATGCGGAGAAAACGAACGATTTGGACAGAATTCACAGAATCAACTGAATTTTTGAGCGCCATTGAACAGGATACGAAGCACCACATTTCAAGTAGCCACGATGCGATCCGTCCAGGACGCACGGCAGATGGCACTACCACCCGCAAATCATTCGCACCGCGCTGCCACTCGTAAATCGTAAGGGCAGGTGGCGCTGCCACTCGTAAATCGAAAATTCTTCCCACTACCATTTGGCCATAAAATGGAGGGACGTTCAACCGGAAGATTTGACACTTTTTGACACCCTCCTTCGCCCCAAGGGGCTACGGAGGGCAGCGCCCTCCTGAACCTTGGGGCTTATACCAGAAATCCTTCGCGTCCTTGGCGACCATTGCGTGAGATCGTCTTCGGTATCTATGCCCATTTGTGTTCATCTGTGGCTAAAATCCTTTGCGTTTTTTTGCGATCTATGCGGTTAAATTTTCCGGCTTCTCCCCGGTATCCCACGGCTGAAAAGCAGCCTTCCCGTTTACACCCCCCTCCAAATCTCGAAAATCTCAAATCCCCAATAGACACGGCCACTTTAGCGCTATTACGATCCGTTTGCACGCCCGTTTACACGTTTACTTTACTACACAAATCAATTGTGCGGAAACGTTCGTCACGCGGAATTTCTACACCCGAATTTCATCACGCGAAGGCCACCCGTAGGCGTCGAGGTGACGAGACTCTGACTGATCGAACTACGGCCGTCGATCAAACCGCTGAATTTAGTTAGAGTCTCGTCACGTCGGCGCCTACGAGTAATGCGAATTTGAAGTTTGGGCAAACCGGCAGGTTTGACCCTACCGGATAATCGGGTTTGGGAACTGGTCGGGCGGAGGCGCCCTCCTGGCACGCGGGGCGCGTGCGCTCCCCGGGAATAAATAGAACGTTTGGGTGAAATGGCGATGAGCGGGGGGCAGGGATGAATGACCGCCGGATTGTTCGGCGAAACGCGAATTTGAAGTTTGGGCGAACCGGCAGGTTTGGCCCTACCGTATGATCGGGTTTGGGAACTGGTCGGGCGGAGGCGCCCTCCTGGCACGCGGGGCGCGTGTGCTCCCCGGGAATAAACAAGACGCTCCGGTGAGCCCCTTTCGTCACTCACCTTGCTCGTGGCACTCATGCTCACTCATGGCACTGCCTTGTTGTTCTGCCCCCTACCGGAAATCTGTGCCTATCTGTGGCTTTAAAAGGTAGTCCTCCGTCTTCTCGGTTTTTCTCCTGTTCCAACCCGTGGCGTCGTTTTGCGATCTATGCGGTTAAATTTTCCGCTTTTCCACAATTAGTCTCCGGCCTGGATTTGGAAGAATCCAGCGGCGTTGGAGCCGGGTCGCATGAGCAATTGCATGGGGCCGTTGGTTCCGGGAATCGGGCTGCCGAGGGGTTGCCACGTGATGAGATTGGTGGACCAAAGCACCTGGTAGGTTACCCCGGATATTCCGTTCCAATTCAATAAG
>DASYZW010000185.1:0-6178 GCA_035945915.1 Verrucomicrobiia bacterium
GCTTAAGATGCGTTTGCGTCTCCGTAGGCTTGACGCGGGCCAATATCTTCTCAGTCACCGGCACGCCTGTCGCCTCGCCCAATCGCGCCGCCAGCGCTGCCGCCTGGTTGAACTCGCGCTCCCGCTTCTTCAAGGGATGCAACGGCACCGGAACGATGAAGCTCTTCTTCCATCCGCGCAAAACCGGCGCCGCCTCGGCAACCAGAAGCTCCGCCAGGAAGTTTTCAAACCAAAGCGCCCGCGAATATTTGAAATGATGAATCGCTTCCATCACCACGGTTTTTGCGACGACCGCCGAACGCGCCGAACTGAAATATAATTTCAAATCACGGCAATTCGAACATTCAAACGTTTGCGTCAGGTCGCCCTGAAACGGCAGCCCGCACCGACCGCAAAACGGCGGACGGATAAATCGCACCTGCTTGCGGCATTCCGCGCCCACAAAACCCTCCTCTGCCGTCGCCGGCTCCGCCTTGCAAAGCGCGCATACTTCCGGATAAAAAAATCCGAGCGTCGTGTTCAGCGCGGTATGGACGAAGGTTTTGACCGCCATAAACGAAGGACAATTTGGGCTTCATGAACTGGAAATTCAAAGTCAAAAATGAATGTTCCAATTCGCTCTTCAATCGAAATTCCAAAACCGCCCAAATACGCTTGCGTCCTGGATTGCGGTGGCAGAGACACTGCCTTGAAAGACGGTTGCCGCCACGGGCATGTTGATTTCAACAAACCAACCAATCTGCACTCAAGTTCTGGGCCCGGCCCTCCCGCGATCTAAAACCCTCGCAAAACGCCTTAATGGTTCCCGCCAAACACCTTTGAAACAATCCAAAGAACCAGGGCAAAGATACCCAGCGCAATGGCGGTAACCGCAATGAGTTTTCCCCGTTTTGCCATAATTCGCTCGGCAATCGCCTCCGCCTTCGACTCCAAAGATGAGCCGCCGTCGGCTTCGTCATCCGACCGCCGTTTCATGTAATCTCTGTCTCGAATGCCCATGAAATCTTTTACGACCAGCGCCTGTGCATCGCAAGCAAATGATTGATACAAAATCCGGTTCGCCCCGGCACGAGCATGCCTTTCATCCTTTGCTCCCGTTCGCAAATTTGCTAAAAACCCGCGGCCATGAAATTATTCAACCGGGCATTTCTAGTTTTGCTCTGCGCAAAAACTGGCCTGGCCTCACCCCCGATGAATCCCAATCTCGAAAATTACACCCTTGCCTACGACACACCCATAAATCCCCCGCTGCAGGCACAACTGGAAAACATCGACGCCAGCCTCCGCGCCAAATATGGCATGACGACGAACCAGACGTCCCTGGGCCTGCTCGATTTGCGCGCGCTTCACTTGGCCCTCATTCACCCCGACCGCGAAGATTACGGCGCCAGCGTCGCCAAAATCGGGATTCTCTTCGCCTATTTCGATTTGCGCCCGGACGCCGCCACAAATCTCGACGCCCAAACGCGCCACGAACTCGGCCTCATGATCAAACCTTCCAGCAACGAAATGGCGGCCAAGTACTCCCAAATGCTGGGGCTCAAACCCATTCAGAAGGCCCTAGAATCCTCCGGCTTTTATGACGCGAGCCACGGCGGCGGAATTTGGGTGGGTAAACACTACGGCATCACCGGCGAACGCATCGGCGATCCCGTCGGCGATAATTCCCACGCCGTGACCGTGCGCCAGGTCATGCGTTTTTATTTGTTGATGGAACAAAACAAACTCGTCTCACCCGCCGCTTCCCGAACCATGCGGGAAATCTTCGCTTCGCCGGACATCCCGGCCGAGAACATCAAATTTGTCAAAGGCCTCGAAGGACGTCCCCTGGAAATCCTTCGCAAGTCCGGCACCTGGGAAAACTGGCTGCATGATAGCGCCCTGATCACCGGGCCGGATCGCTGCTATATCCTCGTGGCCTTGACCAATCATCCCCGCGGCGATGACTACCTCGCGGACCTCGCTTTGGCGGTTGACGACTTGATGATTCAATCCGCCCCAAAAAATCTTTAAAAAACCGGTGCAATCGGTCGCCCCTTTGATATAGTTTGCGTTCCATTTTAAGAAAAATGCCGACAATTAACCAACTCGTTCGCAAAGGCCGGCGCAAAGTAAAGTATAAGTCCAAGTCGCCGGCCCTCGAAAATTCGCCGTTCCGCCGCGGCGTGTGCATTCAGGTCATGACCCGCACACCCAAAAAGCCCAATTCGGCCATGCGCAAAGTCGCCAAAGTGCGGCTCACCAACGGCTACGAAGTCATCGCCTATATCCCGGACGAAGGCCATAATTTGCAGGAACACTCCATCGTGCTGGTTCGCGGTGGCCGTGTTAAAGATCTTCCCGGCGTCCGCTATCACATCGTCCGCGGCACGCTCGACGCCGCCGGCGTCGAGAAACGCAGGGTCAGCCGTTCCAAATACGGCGTGAAAAGGCCTAAAGAAGGCAAAGCCCCCGCCAAAGCCGCCGCCGCCTAGTAATTTGATTTTAACGCTTTAACGTTTCAACGATCTCATGTCCCGACGACGACAAGCAACACGACGGACCATCGCCAAAGATGGAAAATTTCACAGCACCCTGGTCACCCGCCTGGTCAACACCGTGATGATTTGCGGCAAGAAAAGCACCGCCCAACGCATCGTTTACGGCGCGTTCGACACGATTTCCGAAAAAAATCCGGCCAGCAATCCAATCGAAATTCTGCAACGGGCGGTCGACAACGCCAAGCCCCGGATCGAAACCAAGGCCCGCCGCGTTGGCGGCGCCACCTACCAGGTGCCCATGGAGATTCCCTCCGATCGCCAGAACGCCCTCGCATTGCGCTGGATCGTCGATTTTGCCGACTCCCGCAAGGGCATTTCCATGCGCGACGCGCTGGCCTCCGAAATCATGGAGGCCTATCAGGGCCAGGGCAACGCCATCCGCAAGCGTGACGAAGTCCATAAAATGGCCCAGGCAAACAAGGCCTTTGCGCACTTCCGCTGGTAACACACATTTTTCGCCTTCCAAAGCCGGAACTGAAACGTTCCGGCTTTTTTCCTTAACGGGCTGCTTTCATGAAACACATGCCTCCGATACATCCATCGGCAAGTTGACCCGCGCTCCAATTTCTGCGATTATATTTACGCACGGCCTTCTTCCGGCCGCTGCACCGTTTTCGGGGGCGTACTGGTTTCGACCTGATAAATGCGCCAGAGGCGGCATGTCGAGGATGATCGTCGGCCTCGTTAATAATCGATCAAAACAAAACTGCTAACGAAGAATTAGCTCTCGCGGCCTAACTGCCGCGACGTTCACCGGCTGACACCTGCTAGGCTGGATGAACGCCATTGCAGGCGGGGTGCGACGCGGAGACCGCGCGCGGCGCGCCGACAAATTGCATGCGGACTAAGTGGTGCGACTCGCGTCCGGACGTTATCGCGCTGATTAAAATTCCTTCGGACTAAACATGTAGTCGCGGCTGGTTTATTTGCCAGGGACGCGGGTTCAACTCCCGCCGCCTCCACCATTTCGAACATCGTTCGTAGCGCCAGCAAGAACGAAGACTGCCGCGCGGAGCCCGCGTCAGCGGGCAAAGGCGGCTTCATCGAATATTTCACGCGCGCGCACGCGCTTCGCTCTCCGACTCGGCAAGCCAGAAGCCGGGGCGGCCAGCCATAATGAGCCGAACAGAATTCCGATTCTCGGGACCTGTCGCGAAAGGCGAAGTCGGCGACAACAACTGGATTCGCATCGGCAGTCCGTGCTTCACGGATGAGCGGGCTTGGCCTAACCCTCCCGCCTCCAGCCACCGCTTCTCCGCTGCACTCTCCCGGCCATGCGACAGGGGCAAATTGCTTGTAAAGGGGCTTTTCGTTAAAAAGATTCCATTTTTTGCGATATATCAGCCTAAGCACTCCACTTTTTGCGCTTTATTATTCCTGCCATGAAATCTGGGAGCCCGCTTTATCGTTAATGTAACACTGCAAGTGCTTGATATTCAATCATCTATAAAATGTAACAGCGTGTAACAAACTGTGTAACACAGCAAGTCATTGAACCTCAACGATGTAACAATGTAACACGAATCCCAACTTCAATGCGCGCTCCCATCTGTGTTCATCTGTGGCTCCAGCCCATTTTTGATTGAGCGTTACAGTGAATCCTGGCGCGCTGCGTAAGCATGGCCGTTCCGCCAATGACGCGGAGAACGGCCATGCTTCCCTGTTGGCGCCACCGCTCATCGGCGTAAAATCTCTGCGACGCGGGACGGCGCCTGATGCCACGGCCTGTTGCGTGGACGAGGGTTGGCGGCTTTCCACCGCGGCGCCGGCATAAGCAGGAAACCTTGCAATTTGAAGGCGTAGAATAGCTAAAAATGAGGGAGGAAAATGACAGCATTACCAATAGAATGGCAGATGATGCAATCCCAGAGGCTGGCCGACTTCTCCCGCAAATAGCACTGGATGACCGCAAACGCGCTTAAATGCACGGCGGCTATCCAGGATCGGAACGAGTATTGGGCATGTGCAAATAGAACCCAGGCGAGCATGATGAGAACGCTGACTGCGACCGAGAAAGACCCGCGAAACGCCCGGTAGAGAAAGCCGCGTTCGACAATTTCCTCAAAAATAGGCGCAAGGATCACGGGAGGAATCAGGAAAAGCAGCCTTTGGCAGCCAATCGTCTTTCGAAAAGCCTCCAGATCATAAACGTAGACCCCCTTTCCCCAGTGGTGGTATAACATGAAGTGAGTCGAGAACCATGCCACGAGCGTCATAGCCAGGCCGAACCACACGAGGTTAGTGGGTTTACGGTCCAGGCCAAACGCCCTGGCCACTGCCGATAGAGTTTCAGTTCGAGCGAAATAGCAAGCCGCGACCATGTAAACCGAATAATACGTCACACTAAACAAAATCCGTTCAATCCCGCTCTCGCGGTGGGTCAGAAAATGCGGACGCAGAAATAAAACGGCGGCAGGCAAGATAAACCCGGTTAAAATTATTATCACTCCGATGCATTTCCATGCATCTTTTGCCCGCCATTGGTAATCCGGCCAGATGAGGGCCGATTCCGCGGCCTTCTCTTTGAGCCGCTCCGAGTCCCGGGCCCGATTAATCACCATTTCTTCGACCGGCTTCGGTTTCGGAGGATGATCAACAAGCTCATTTGTATCGATGGCGCATACCGTGGCGTCGTCCGGGTACTCGGCACCGCAATATGCGCATTTTTTCATATATGCCCTGAATCCGGTCCATTAAAAAGCTAAGGGTCTAATGGTCAAGGAGAAAGCGCCGGCGCGCGCGCGCTCCAACTAAAAGCGGCTGCTCTTCAACATGTTGAAAAAAAATCAGAACGATTCACATCCGCCGCTACGCGCTTCAACTCTTCGACCCGACTAATAAATATTAAAAAAATTCCGAGCGGGTGCATTTGGCAATTTCAGACAACTTGGGTTACATTGGCGCCTGAAAGGAGATTGCATGAAACAAAGTGATGCCGGACTACGGCTTAGGGAGGCCGCGCAACCAATTAAAAAATCTTTTGCCGACGGGTTCAGCCGCGAGCACTGGCACCTGGACAGCGACGCGCTCCGCGCACGGGCGGAAAAGCGGACCGGCCTGACGGATTTTGGAGAGCCGCCCATCGAGCCTGCGTTATCGGCACTGACGACCAGCCTGGAGCAGGAAGCCGGGCTGCATCCCCTCGGCCGCTTTCTCATGCGCGGCCATCTGCTCGGGATTCTTGAAACACGCCTGCGGTTGGCCGCAGTGTGGCGGGAGCAACCGCACGTCCTGACAACTCCCGTCGAGAAACCCGTTTTCATTACCGGCATGCCGCGCAGCGGCTCAACTTTTCTCCACGAGCTTTTGTCCCAGGACCCGGACAACCGCAGTCCCCGGGTGTGGGAAGTGATGTTTCCCGTGCCGGCGCCGGTCGCGGGGATCAGCCGCGACCCGCGCATGCGCCGTGCCAATATGAATCTCTGGTGGTTCCGGCGATTGGCGCCCGGGGCGGACGAGGTCTATCCGGTCCGCGCCATCACGCCGCACGAATGCCTGGCCATCCACAGTTTCACCCTGATGTCAGAGGAGTTTATTACGACCTGCCGCGTGCCTTCCTACGAACGTTTCCTTCGCAAGACCGGGCTGCGCGCCGCGTACGCGTTTCAGAAACAATTTCTCCAGCATCTCCAATCGCG
>DASYZW010000186.1:0-1939 GCA_035945915.1 Verrucomicrobiia bacterium
TTGCGCGAGCTGTTTGACGACAAAAATCCCCCGTTCGTGATTGCAAAGATCGAGGACCAGGAGGCCATAAAAAATCTTGAATCGATTGTGCAGGAGGCGGACGGCATCATGGTGGCGCGCGGAGACCTGGGAATCGAAATCCCATACGAGGAACTGCCGATCGTCCAGCGGCGTATTGTCAAAACCTGTTTGCGAATCGGACGCCCGGTCATCGTCGCGACGCACATGCTGGAGAGCATGATTGACTCGCCTATGCCCACGCGCGCCGAAGTTACTGACGTGGCGAACGCCGTATTTGAAGAGGCCGACGCCATCATGTTGAGCGGCGAGACGACGGTCGGAAAATATCCGCTTAAGTGCATCGAGGTTTTTGAACGGATTGCGACGCGCATTGAGCGCAGCGGCAGTGCCGAGTATCATCAGGCAGCTGAATTAATGACCGCCAGGCAAAAGCTGGTCAAAAGCGCGGTCGTCATGGCGAATGAATTAAAGGCGGCGGCAATTTTGGTATTCACCCGGCACGGCAGCATGGCGCGCTACGCCAGCTGGATGCGCCCGCATTATTCGCACATTTATGCCATTTGCGACAACCATATTTGCGCGAATGAATTGACCTTGAATTGGGGAGTCACTGGCTTCGTTATGCCCTTCGATTTTATTGATCCGCAAAATACCGTCGAAATGGCCCTTAAAAACCTGGCTGAACTTGGAAAATTACAGCCCGGCACGACCGTTGTCATTATTGGCGCGATTTCGGTCGGCACCGAAATCGTAGATGCGGTCCAAATGCGAGTGGTCTAGGCTCTCTTGACAATAAAATCAAACAGGACGAGGTTTGGTTATGAAAAGGACAATTGTCTTCCTGGCAGTTGCAGCCGCTTCAATGGTCGCTATCGCACAACCGCCACTGAATTCCGCCCCTTCTCAATCGCCCACGTCGACGCCGACGGTCAACGCTGCCCCGGCCGCGCCGATGGTGAAGAAAGAAAGCGCGCAAGTTCAAACAACCGGATTCGAAACGCCGCTCAAATATTTCACCAAACCGCTCATTAGGAATAAAATGGAGCGGGTTGATGGCATGAGTTCACGTCCCTGGGTCCAAATTGTGGGGATTCATCCGGGTTATTCAGCATTTCCCCGGACAGAAATGCATGAGTCGACGCTCTATTTATTTTGGGTCGGCAACGACCTTCGTTGATTCTCAGGGGAGAGTTCGGACGTAAAATGCTATTTCAACGCCTTGGCAGCCTGATCGGCAAGGTTGACCACTGCGTTTGGAAACGTCCCCAGCCAGACCATTCCGCCAATACAAAGAGCGATGGAGAATTTTGCGGCGCCGGATAGTTGGATAGGCGACAGGTTTGGCGTCTCCCTACTCCAATAGATTGCTCGGATAACGCCAAAATAGTAATAAAACGAAATAACGATTCCGGCCAGCGCCGTGAAAGCAAGGCAGTAATAACCGTAGTTTACCGGTCCTTCGGCGATCACTGCTTTCAGCAGCAGGAACTTCCCAAAAAATCCCGCAAGCGGCGGCAAGCCGGCCAACGATACCATGGCAAACGTCATCGTGGTGGCAAGCAGCGGAGAACGCTGGTTCAATCCGGCCAGGGCAGAGATGTCTTCATTGTCCAAATGCTGGGTTACCAAAGCAATCACGGTGAAGGCAGCAATAATCGTAAACAGATAACCTGCCAGGTAATACATTACGGCCGATTGGCCGCTCGCGCTCAAAGCCGCCACGCCCAGCAGCAAATAACCCGCGTGGCCGATGCTGGAATAGCCCAAAAGTCGCTTTAAATTGCGCTGCGGGAGGGCACAAAGATTTCCGTACAGAATCGTCAGGCCCGAAATGACAATAAGAAAGCTGCACCAATGGCGGGTAACATCCGGAACGGCAGTGAATAGAACGCGCAGCAGCAGGACAAATCCGGCCGCT
>DASYZW010000187.1:0-6490 GCA_035945915.1 Verrucomicrobiia bacterium
TGCCAATGGGTTGAACCGGCATCAGCCATAGTATGTTCACGCCTAAACGGTGAAGCCGGCCTAGATTTGCCGTGACACCACCGAGATTGCCAGCCGGAGAAAAATCTCGAGGGAAAATCTCATAAATCACCCCATCGCGAAGCCATTCGGGAGACAGGCGGGAATCCGAATCCGGAACAACTGAATCGCCCCTTACCAGAAGCAACCCCCACCCGGTCACAACAGCAAAAATCAGAAAGATTAAGCTTTTTCGGTTCACGGCAGCGCCAACGCCTCCAAAATTACCAGCAGCTTAATCAGCGGGATTCCCTGCGACTTCTCTTTCATATATCTCGCTCGTCCAAAAAGCATCCGCCCGACCGTTAGAACAAGGCCGGGCGGATGCCATGACGGTCAAAGGATACTCACGGTTTAATGAGCCGGAACAAAGTCAGCTGGTTTCCGGCCGGCCAGTTTGTTTCACTCAACAGCCCATTGGCCGTGTTCACACCGTTCGTCCAGGTGGTCCCATCCGTGGCAGGGATGTCGGTCCATGGACCATTCACTGAAGTGGCGCTTTGCAGATGCGCACCCGGCCGGCCGAGCCAGCTCACGGGCACATTGCCACCGGACTCCGTGCCAACCGAAAGATCGCCCCCGGACAGAGTCCCCATGTTTTCGTAAATATTTCCGGGCGCAAATAGCGGTTCGACATAGGGGAGATTGGTAAACACATCAGTGGGCATGGCATAGGTCCCGGCGGCGGTGGTTCGCACAACCCGAAAATGATTGGCGCCGGAGGGCGATTCATCTTCCAAGGGTCCACCGTTTATCTGCCCTGGATCCATCCCGTATTGATAACTCAAGGCGATGGGCGTGCCCGCTGGAATGATTATGGTATTTGTATAAATGCTCGACGTGCCTTCCTCGATCATCTGATATCCCGCCGGTGCGCTGACCGGGTTGACGCCACCCGACCAAGCATACCAGGACTGCGGATAGGGAGTGCCTCCTCCGTTGGCAAACATTCCATTGATGTATACTCCATCCGCACCCGGGCTAAATACATGGCCGTCGGTTCCAACTGCATTGGCCATATTCACTGCGAAAAGTACGGGGGTGTTTTGCGGCAAATAATCATCCAATGCCAGGTCGAGAAAATTAAACACCGGCAGGTTGGTGCTAAAGGCGCTGGCTGTAAATGGAATCGTAACTGTCCTTCGGGCATTATTGTTATAAACGGCATCGTTCAAATAATCATAGACCCACGGCGCCGCCGGATTGTTGGCGGCAACCACGGTGTTGGTATATCTCACCTGAATAATAACCGCGCTGTTTTCAGGCATGGAAACCGTCGCGCTGAAAACGTTCGTGTGCGGCGCCGCGCCAGCCGTCATCGAAACTCCAGACGCCCAGTTGTTAAACGAGCCCCAAACCGTCACGCTATTGGGCAGATAGTTCGGATCGTATTTAATCGGACCGGACATATCCACATTCAACGTCACATTCGCAAGCGGTGCATAGATCAGGTCGCTGAAACTCACGACGGGAAGCGCCTGGTTGGTATTATCGGTGAAAAATCGGTTGCCGGCATCGTTCGCATCGGCCGATCCGGGACTCTCCCACGAACCGGCGGGATCTTCGACTGCCTTCCATTCCATAAAAGCGTTCGTCGCCGGCACGCCGGAAACTTCTGCGCCCGTCGTAATGGGAAACGTGCCCACATACACATTCGACTCCACGATGCCGGTGGGATAATTCGTAACGACAATTGCCGGGTTGTTAGTCAGGTAATCGCCGGCATTGCCCCACCCGTTGAAACTGCCCCGGACATCCAGTTGGTCGGCGCCCGGAATGAAATGGCCCAGTTCGATCTCTTCGGACATGTCCACCTGGAACGTCACATTGATGATTTGGCCGGGCCCGACATCACCGTAATAAGGCGTCGGCAAAACCAGGCTCGCCCCGCTGGTGGCAGGCAATTCAGCGCCACGATTGTCCCACGACGCGGTACTTTCGTATGAACCGTTGATATCAAAACGGTAACTGACAACCTTGCCATTTTGGTCGCTCGTATCGTTGTAGGAATTCGTCCAAATCGTCGTGCCGCCTTCCTGAACCAACTGCAATCCCGAACCGGACCAACCGTAGAACGTGCCGTTGGCGTAGACCGCGTTTGTGCCCGTACCCGCCGGCGGCGGCGGATTGAAAGTTCCATTGGCCAGATTCGTCGCCATGTTGACGCTAAAGAACAGAAGCGTCGACGCGTTCAAATTCATCGTCACAAACAACCAGCACAGGAGCCCGGCTCCAGCGGGATATAGGAATTTTTTCATAGAGTAAGGTCTTATTTCTTTTGACAGGCGCATTTGATGCAGGGTCATACGGACGGCCAAAGGGTGTTTGGACCGAGTATTAACGTATGGACTTGCGGCTACCGTAACACAGACACATCGCACCCGGTATCGCATGAAATGTGGCTGGCGCATCGCATAAAATGTGCGCGCCGGGAAGTTATTTCGAACGGATTCCGCCGATTCAGGAAGGCCCGAAAATCCGACCGTCATCGTCCGTAATACTTGGCGACAGCTTCCGTGCGGGATTGTACGTGCAATTTTTCGTAGATATGACGGAGGTGCGTCCGAATCGTGTTAATGCTGATTCCCAATTCATCGCCAATTTGTTTGTAGGCCAGTCCGCGAGCGAGCGAATCAAGCACCGATTGTTCGCGGGCCGTCAGCAGAGCAAACTTCGGATTCGCCGTGTTGGCTTTCTGAAATGAGGCGACGACTTTGTGGGCAATTGAATTGGACATGGGCGATCCCCCATCCCGCACGTCGCGGATAGCCTGCAGCAATTCCTCCGGCTCGTATCGCTTCAAAAGATAGCCCGTCGCCCCGGCTGACAGCGCGGCAAAAATCTTTTCGGTGTCTTCGTACACAGTCAGCATCACGATTTGTATCTGCGGCGCCAGGCCCTTGAGTTGCCGGACACATTCGATTCCGTCCATCCCCGCCATATTGATGTCCATCAATACCACATCCGGCTGGTCGGACGGCAAACGCTGCAGTGCCGCTTTTGCGCTCCCATAAATGCTCACGCAACGAAATCCCGGGGAAGCATCTAAAAAGGTCGCGATCGATTGGCACAATTTTTTTTCATCATCAACAATGGATACTGAGATCATTTTTCCACCTCTATCGCATTGACCCGGTTAGCGAAAGAACAAAACGGACAGTCGTACCGCGACCGGGATGAGATTCCACGGCGAAACGGCCATTCAATTCTGCCAGCCGTTGGCGCATGTTCCTTAATCCGTTGCAAAAACCGGCGGCCGAATCAGCGGAATTGGCCTCGCCATCGATCGGATCAAATCCAACACCATTGTCCGAAATTGTGATCTCCAAACGGCCGCCGGCGCAGGACACGACAATTTTGGCGCGCGTGCCATGGGAATGCTTCAAAATGTTTGCCAGCGCCTCCTGCACTGCGAGAAAAATATGATGCCGCGCCTGCGACGAAATCGGCTGCGTTGGCACTTCCGCCGGGACTTCAAGGTCGCATTCAATGTCTGTCCTGCGAAAATAATCTCCGGCATATTGCCCAATGTACGATACCAGGTGTTCCAGTGAGTCTTTTTGCGGATTGACGGCCCAGACAATTTCGTCGAGAGATTGCAGCACTTCCCTTGAATCGTCGGAAATGGAACGCATCTCCTTTTGAAACTCCACCGGGACCGCTTCGCTGCGTCGCGCGTGTTCGCTCAAAAAGGAAATCCGGCAAAGTTTTGCCCCCATTAAATCGTGCAGGTCCTGCGCGATGCGGGTTCGTTCACGTTCGAGCGCCCGTTCCTGCTCCAACTGCTGCAACCGCCGGCGCAGCCGCCGTTTTTCGATAATGCGAACGCTCCCGGCGCCGGCAATGCACGCCAGTGAAACTCCAGAACCAATGAACCACCAGGTTTGCCAGAAATACGGCAGGGCCTTTAACGCCAGTCCCGCGCCTGCTTCGTTCCAAACGCCGTCGCCGTTACACGCGATAACTCTAAAGTGATACATTCCCGGCGGCACGTAGCTGTAAAACGCAACGCGACGCGTTCCCGCTTCCACCCAACTGGAATCCAGCCCTTCCATTCGATATCGGAAACGGACCCGCTCGGGCGCGTCAAAACTAAAACCGGTATAAGTAATCTCCAATGTGTGCCGTCCGGGCCTTAACTCCAGGTAATCTGTCATTGCGTCGGTTGTTTTCGGCGCCGTCGTCAAGTTAGCTCCGGCGGCAACCGGGACGGGAACTTCCGGCATGCCATCCACCAGGACTTGCTCCAATGCCACTGCCGGGGCCGGCGAATCCCCCGTGTGTCCCGGGTCGATCACCACAATGCCTTTCAACGTGGGAAACCAAAGTAATCCCCCCGTTGCCTTGAGTCCGTTCGGAAAAAAACCGCTGGCACACTCCTCGGATAACATCCCGTCGGCAAAACCATAAATCTGCGGGTAAACCGCAGGAATTTCGTGAGTCGCCAGGCGTTCAAGATCGCTTTTTTTGATGCGGAAAATGCCGCGATCTCCTCCCACCCACAAGTTTCCTGCTTCGTCTTCAAGAATTTGTGAAATGGTGTTGTCCGGCAGTCCTTCCCGGGCCGTAAATGTCGCGATGACCCCGCCCTTTAACCGGCTCAAACCATCTCCGTCAGTGCCAATCCAAAGCACGCCCCGTGGATCCAAATACAAGGTTCGAACCCAATCGCCGGGCAGGTTGCTCACCTTTTCAAATCGGCCGCCGTCTCCGGATAGTTTATACAATCCATCCCCATCCGTTCCCACCCATAATTGACCCGGACCATCCGGCACGATGGCGGTAATCGGATGATGCGAATGAATGCGAACGCGCCATTGGCCATCCGTCAGTTGCCAAAGCTCGCCATCGCGGGTTCCGGCCCAAATCCCTCCGACGGAATCTTCCGCCAGGGCGCTGATATTTAAATTTGTTAGAGCCGGAGTCGCGCCTTGTTCTTCCGCTGCGAGTGGATTTTTGAAGTGGAGCAGCCCATGCGTTCCGCCCACCCAACACGAGTTGTCCCGCGCGGCCAGCACTGCGCTGACGGAAGGCTCCTGCGGCGATAATTGACTCAAGAGCAACCTTCGGAATATCCTGCCGTCCCATTGGTAAATGCCATCCGGTTGCACTGCCCACGCAATCCCGGGCTTGATTTCCGCCACGCCCTGGACGATGCCGTAATCCAGTCCCTCATTATGGCTGAGAACCGTAACCTTGGTCGGACACAGTAGGTTCAGTCCGCCATGCGTTCCTACCCAAAGTTTCCCCTGCCGGTCCACCAGAAGCGTCTCAATCAGGTTATCAGACAGTCCGCTTCCCGCATTCACCACCACCAGGTTTCCACCTTTGAACTCGAATAAACCTTCGCCCACTGATCCCGCCCACACAGTTCCGTCCGGCCCTTCAGCCAATGCGCTGATATAGTGGGTGACGAGATGACGCGGAATCGCAAACCGCCGCCACTGTCCACCGTCTTTGCAGAGCACAAAAGAATCGCCGGCGCCCACCCAAACGCGGTCTTTGTGGTCGACCAAGAGGCAATGCGGGTCCGCCAGCAGGTTTCCCATTTGGCGGTCTTTCCATGGCTCAAAATGTCCGTCGCGATAGCAATAGATTCCCACTCCAGTTATTCCCGCCCACATCACGCCTTTGCGATCGCAAAAAAGTGTTGCCACACGCTTGCCCGAAAAGCTCTCCGAACTGTCGACCCGAATCACACGCGCGTCCTGGACCGCAGCCAGTCCCGACTGCGTTCCTACCCAAATCCGTCCGTCGTGATCTTCGGCCAGTGCCGTGATGGAATCCGATGGCAAACCATCGTGCACCGTAAATCGCTGAAGACGCCCTGCCTGCCAGCAGCTTAAACCGCTCCCGACGCTCCCAATCCAAAGTGCCCCGCGACTGTCACCGAACAACACCTGCACCGGTCCGCCTTGAAATCCCTCCTGGGGTCCCAATGAAAAAAAATTGACGCCGTCAAAGCGGCTCACGCCCTCGCCCGTTCCAACCCAAACGTAGCCGCCGTCGATTTGGGCCAATGCCCGCACATAATTCTCGGGCAGACCTTGCTCGCGCTGCCAGGTGCGGAATGTGAAAGGTCTTTCGCCTCCCGCTCCCTGCCCGTTCGCATTGATAAAGTCGGCAAACGAAGTCGCGATGGCCATTTCACTGAAAATCCAGCCATCTCCGCCGCCGCTATGGCGAAGATGAATCTCGTCGAATGAGGCGTTGGCCTTGAAACGTGTTGTCAGGCTTTCCGGTTGGCTGGATTCCGTCGCGCCCGGTCGCAAGTCCGGATCCAGCCAGACGGTTACTAAATCATCGCCTCCAGCGACATATTGGACCTTGAAGACAATGGTCCGCTCTATGCCGGGGTGCACCAACTCGTATTTGAAAAACGTACCAATGCCCGAGGGATCAGGGGCGGACGAATTTAAATCGACGCCGTAGA
>DASYZW010000188.1:0-4055 GCA_035945915.1 Verrucomicrobiia bacterium
ATGAACCTTATGGACCAGTTTCCGGATTTCAAATTTGTCCAAAGCCAGCCGGCGGCGTACGTGCCCATCGAAAATTTGTATCCGGATGAGTTCGCGCGGATGCAGCAGATGTCCGCCGAGGGCAAATGGGACGTCGTCGGCGGACTGTGGAACGAGTCGGACACAGATATCCCCAGCGGCGAAGGGCTGGCCCGCTCCTTCCTTTTGGGCCAATCTTATTTTAAATCGAAATTCGGGAAATATGCGGTCACGGGCTGGCTGCCCGATTCCTTTGGTCATACGTGGCAATTGCCGCAAATCATGGAATTATCGGGAATTAAATATTTCTATCACATGCGTTGCGGAAATGGCATGGAACTGACGTGGTGGGAATCCCCGGACGGGTCGCGCGTCCTCAAAGCAAACACACCGTCCTACGACGCGAAACCACAGTTAGACCAGTTGGTCGTGCCCATGCAAAATGAGACGCGCTTCCGCATACCGCAATCAGTCGTGATTTTTGGCGTGGGCGACCACGGCGGCGGACCGACCCGCCAGCAAATATTGCGCATCCAATCATTCCAGCAGGATCCGATTTTTCCAAAAGTCCATTTCATGGGAGCGGATGAATATTTTGAACAACTGGCACAACAACCGACGGCAGCTTCGCTCCCGGTCGTGGACTCCGACCTGCAATACACATTTGAAGGATGCTACACCACGCATGCCGACCTGAAGAAGGCGATCCGCGACAGTGAGAACACTCTCTATTCCGCGGAGGTGCTTAGCTCGTTGGCGGCCATGTCGGGGCTCAGCTATCCCACGGAGGCGTTTGACGACGCATGGAAGCCGGCGGCCTTTGCGCAATTTCACGACATTGCGGCAGGTTCAGCCATCCATTCCACGTACGATTGGATGCATAAACAATTGGCGCCCGCCTTTGCCTTTGAGAAAGAGCAGACCGAAAAAAGCCTCGATGCTTTGACCGCAAGCGCGGACACGCGCGGAGTGGGCGCAGCCGCAATTGTCGTTTGGAATACGCTCTCGTTCACGCGCGATGACGTTGTGAAAGTGACCCTGGCCGACCCGGGCCGGTATCACTCCGTAATAGACAGTAACGGCCAAAAATTTTCCGCTCAAAAATTCGACAAAAATACGCTCGCGTTCGTCGCTCATGGTGTTCCTGCATTTGGATATAAGGTCTATTTCCCGTCAGCCGATTCCGGTCCGCCCGATGGCGTGACGTTAACGGAGTCCGGGAACGCTTACGAAATTGAATCGCCGGCATTTGACCTCACGATCGATAAAGCGACGGGCGATTTTTCAAAGCTTTATTCGAAATCGGCCGGCTGGAATGTCTTTGGGAACTCGCCGCATGCCGACGCATTTGAATTGCTGGGTGACAACGGCACCGCCTGGACGATTCGCTATAGTGACGAAGACCAGATTTTGGCTAACGAAGGCGCGAGCGTTTCCGTGTTGGATAACGGACCGGTCTTCACCCGCGTGCGCGTGAGTCACGCTTTCGGAAAATCCACGTTCACACAAGACGTCATCGTGTATGGAGCACTGGACCGAATCGATGTTCCAACGACGATTGATTGGCATGAAAAAGCCGAACTGCTAAAAATCCGGTGGCCGGTCAGCGCCGCGCACCTGGAAGCGGCCGCGCAAATCCCATTCGGAAGTAAAGTCCGACCCGTCAACGGCCAGGAATGTCCGGGACAAAAATGGATGGATGTCAGCGCGACAGTCCCTGCTCCCGTGGCGGATGCCGCGCCGCTCAATTTGACCACGCTCTTCAACTCCCGCTGTTCGGAGAATTTCGATGGAGATGGCGCGAGATTTCCGGCGAACCGCCTGCCAAAGGCGGGCATCCATCGGCTGGGGGATTTTCAAGTGCCATTTGACCTGCCCGGATTTCACGCTGGTCAACCGGACAACGTTGTCGCGTCCGGACAATCTATTCCTTTGCCGGCAAGCGCGGGCGGAAATACTCTCTTTCTACTGGCGGCGCGGTCAAAGGAGCGAGTTGGAACAGATGTGGGTTTTCAATTTGCGGATGGAACAACGGAGTTCAAGGCCTTCGATCTGAATAACTGGAAGCTTGATGCCTATGCGGACAACCAGGCCGGCCTTGATTTTCCTTATGAACATTCCGGCAACGGACGGCGCGCGACGGCGCCGACGATGTGGATCGCTCAGGTTCCGATACCTGACGGCGCGACCGCGCTCCTGTTGCCGCAGGACAGCGGCTTCCACATATTTGCGGCCACCGTGGGGTCAAACCCGGAATCGCCGGCACTTCACGGACTGAGCGTATTGAACGATTCAAAATACGGATTTGATGTCACCAATGGCGTGTTCAGGTTGACCGCTTTGCGCTCGTCCGGACGGCCTGATCCAGACCCCGACGAAGGCAACCAGCACTTTACCTACAGCCTCTATCCCCACGCCGGAAGTTGGATGGCCGCGCATACGGATGAACGCGCGCTGGACTTGAATATTCCGCTTCTGTCGGCCGTCACGACGCCGCATCCGCCGGAAGAGCAACTCCCGTCTCTCACCCTCGAAAACGCCGGAGGGAAAGGCGACCTCATCGCGACTGCGTTAAAACGAGCCGAGGATGGCAACGGATATATCCTGCGCTTTTATGAGGCGGACGGCCAGGACACACAGGCGCGCGTTACTTTTGATAAACCGATGCACGTTACAGAAACGGACATTCTGGAACGGCCCGCGGAGGACCAAGCGGTGATGACGGATGGGAACTCAGTGACATTGCCCGTTCATCACAATCGGATAATCACGCTTCGATTTGTTGGGTATTGAAACAATCTGGCGCCTATGACTTCTCACGCTCTCACGCTCTCACGGTCCGGCGGTCTCGGATTCTCTCACGTTCTCGCATCCGGCTTGTGACTTACACAGAGTCTATCCAATTTCTTTACGATCTCCGCCTATTCGGCGCAAAGCTGGGGCTTGAAAATACCTTTAAACTCGCCGCGCTGGCGGGGCGCCCGGAAACACGGCTTCGCTTTATTCATGTGGCTGGAACCAACGGAAAGGGGTCCACGTGCGCGTTACTTGAAAGCATTTACCGCCAGGCCGGCTTGCGCGCCGGCCTTTTTACCTCGCCACATTTGGTTTCATTCCGCGAGCGGATACAAGTCGATCGGGAATTGATTTCAGAGCATGACGTCGTCCGCCTGGTCGAAAAATTCCGGGCTTTAGCGGCGGAATTTCCCAAAGACCATCATCCGACCTTTTTCGAAGTGGTTACTGTCATGGCGCTGGATTTTTTCGCCGAGCAATCCTGCGACATAGTCATTTGGGAAACCGGCCTCGGCGGACGCCTGGATGCGACCAACATCGTCACGCCCCTGGCTTGCGCGATCACCAACATCGCGCTGGACCATCAACAATGGCTTGGCGATACGGTTGAAAAGATCGCGTTTGAAAAGGCCGGCATTATCAAACCGGGTGTTCCGATAGCGACAGCGGCCGATGATCCGAAAGCACTGGCCGTGATTCGCGACGTGGCAAAACAAAAGAATGCGCCCCTTGCCATCGCAAACGCAATGCCGGATGTTCTCCAGGGGCTTTTACCTTTGCGCGGCGAACATCAGACGCGCAACGCCGCCCTGGCTCTGGCCGTGATTGCGCTGCTTCAAAAACAGATGCCTGTCTCCGCCGCGCAAATCGAGAAAGGCTTGAAAGGGGTCTCCTGGCCCGGCCGGCTGCAATTGCTCGAACAGCCGAATGGGCAGAAAATCCTGCTCGATGGAGCGCATAACATCGCCGGGGCAACGGCGCTGCGCGAAACCCTGGAACGCGATTTTCCCGAATCAAAACGCGCGCTCATTCTCGGAGTTTTGGGAGACAAAGATTGGCGCGAAATTTGTGGAATCCTGTCACCGCTGGCGGAAAAAATCCTGACCGTGCCGGTTTCAAGCCAGCGTACGGCAAACCCGGACGAATTGACAGCCGCCTGCCGCGCGGCCAATCCGTCAGCAGAGGTTTCCGTTTGCCATTCGCTTAACGAGGCGTTGCAAGGGGTCGCCCACGCTAAATTC
>DASYZW010000189.1:0-1569 GCA_035945915.1 Verrucomicrobiia bacterium
GTAACCAATCGCAAGGATTAAAGCAGCCTTTGCCTAAACAGCGTTCTCGTCTTTCTCACCGGTGCGAATTCGATGCGCTTCGGCGATTGAAGAGACAAATATTTTTCCGTCGCCGATTTTGCCGGTTTTCGCGGCCTTGATGATGGTGTCAATGGCCTGCTTGACCATATTGTCGGGGAGCACGGTTTCGATTTTGACCTTCGGCAGGAAATCAACCGTATATTCGCTGCCGCGATATATTTCGGTGTGACCTTTTTGGCGTCCAAATCCTTTGACTTCGGAGACGGTCATGCCGTGAATTCCTATTTCGCTCAGGGCATCTTTGACTTCCTGGAGCTTGAACGGTTTGATGATGGCTTCGATTTTTTTCATAGTTCAATTGGCTTTGACGTTATTCACTGTAGGCGCGTTCACCATGCTGCGTGAGATCTAATCCGATACTCTCGTCTTCGATGTCCACTCGCAGGCCCACGCCGATATCAACAACTTTAAACAGAATAAAAGTGATCACTCCTGAATAAATCGCCGTGAAAAGGACGGCAATTCCCTGGTTTTCCAACTGGTGAATGCCTCCCGTCAGGGGAACGACAACTCCGTTGGCGTGAAATGTGCCCGCAATCGCGGGATTCACGACCGCGCTGGCCAGCCCTCCAAGCATCAATAATCCCACGCCGCTGCCAACGCCGTGGACGCCAAAAACGTCCAGCGCGTCGTCATAAGCGAATATTCCCTTGAGTTTTGTCACTGCAAAATAGCAAATGGCTCCTCCGACCAGGCCGATGCAAAAAGCCGAGGGTACGGAGACGAATCCTGAAGCCGGCGTAATCGTTGCCAGGCCGGCGATCATGCCGGACGCCGCGCCCAGAACGCTGGGCTTGCCTTTATGGCGCCATTCAACGAAGGCCCAGCTCAACGCGCCGGCGGCGGCGGAAAAATGTGTCGCAGCAAACGCGCTCGTGGCCAGCGTGCCCGCCGTGAGAGCGCTCCCCGCGTTAAACCCAAACCAGCCGACCCACAGCAAGCCGGTCCCAATGAGGGAAAGGACCACATTGTGCGGCATCATCGGCTCATGAGGATAGCCGGCGCGTCTGCCCAGCAAAATGGCGCACACCAGCGCGGACACGCCGGAACTCACGTGCACAACTGTGCCGCCGGCAAAGTCCAGCACGGGAATTTTTCCGCCAAGCGCCCAATTGAAAAATCCGCCGGTGCCCCAAACCATGTGGCACAACGGAAAATAAACAACCGAAATCCATAGCAGGATAAACAGCACGTAGCCCTTA
This sequence comes from Verrucomicrobiia bacterium, assembly GCA_035945915.1. GTDB lineage: Bacteria > Verrucomicrobiota > Verrucomicrobiia > Limisphaerales > UBA11358 > UBA11358. The sequence goes on from DASYZW010000189.1 coordinate 1,284, forward strand.
AATTTGATTCGTTCCGCCATTGCCCCGCTGATGAGCGCCGGGGTAATGATGGCAAACATCATCTGAAAGAGCATGAACGTTTCCTGCGGCACGGTGCCGGAGTAATCGGGATTTGGCGCGCCGCCCACCCCGTTTAACATGAAGTAGGTGACGGGGTTGCCCACGAAGGCGTTTCCTGGCGCAAAGGCCATGCTATAGCCAAAAATCATCCACACCCTCGAAACGAGCGCCATCAGGATCAAACTGTGCATCATGGTGGCCAGGACGTTTTTGGCCCGCACAAGTC
>DASYZW010000190.1:0-3016 GCA_035945915.1 Verrucomicrobiia bacterium
AACGGCGGCGCGACGAATTCGCTCGCGTCATCACCATGGAAAACGGCAAGCCGCTCGCCCAAAGCCTGGGCGAAATGAACATGTGCGTGGACCATCTTCGCTGGTTTGCCGAGGAAGCGCGCCGCGCCTATGGCCGGCTGATTCCACACCAGGCAGACGGCAAACGTCACATGGCGATCAAAACACCCATCGGCGTCGTCGCCGCCATCAGTCCATGGAATTTTCCCCTGGTACTGGCGTTACGCAAAGTGGCGCCCGCCCTTGCCGCGGGTAATACCGTGGTCCTGAAACCAGCAAGCGCAACCCCGGTCTGCGCGGCCATGTTTGCCGAATGCGTGGATGCGGCAAAATTGCCCGCGGGCGTTTTTCAATTGGTTGCCGGTTCCGCCCGCGAAATTGCGCAGGAATTTCTGGATAATCCGCTCTGCCGGAAAATCACTTTTACCGGCTCGACTGAAGTGGGCAAATCCCTGATTCAGGGCGCCGCCAACGGCGTAAAACCGCTATCGCTCGAATTGGGGGGTCACGCGCCGGTTTTAGTCTTTGACGACGCGGACCTGGATGTGGCGGTTGAAGGCGCCATGATCACGAAATTCCGCAATACCGGGCAATCGTGCATTGCTTCAAATCGAATCTACGTTCAACGCGGCATTTACGACAAGTTCGTCGAAAAAGTCGTCGCCCAAACACGCGGGCTAAAGACCGGCGATGGCCTCGAAGACGGCGTGCTCGTCGGACCGGTCATCAATGAGGAAGGTTTGCACAAGGCCCTGGAACACATCGAAGACGCCGTAAAACGCGGCGCGAGGCTGCTCTGCGGCGGAAAACGCCTCGACCGCAAAGGATTTTTCCTCGAACCCACCATTCTGGCCGATGTGCCGGCCGGCGCGCTCTGCATGTCTGAGGAAACGTTCGCGCCTGTCGCGCCCATTTGTTCGTTTGATTCCGAATCCGAGGGCATCGAACGCGCCAATAATTCGCCGTACGGCCTGGCCGCCTACGCTTTTACCCGCGATCTCAAGCGCGCATTTCGCCTGGCGGAATTACTCGAGGCCGGAACCATCGGAATCAACGACGGCGTTCCGACCACCAGCCAATGTCCTTTCGGCGGCATGAAACAAAGCGGCTGGGGCCGCGAACTGGGCATCGAAGGCATGGATGCTTTTCTGGAAACCAAACACGTCTCGTTCGGACTTGGAATATGAATAATCCCCTCAAGGTCGGCGTCCTGTTTCTTGGCCGCCGGCGCCCCGGATTCGACATGGACTGGGGCAAACAAATGGAAGAACGCGTCCGTCAATTGCTGAAGCGCTCGACCTTCTCAATCTTCGAACCTTCCGAAAAGGCAATTGACGACGCTTCCCTGCGCCGATGCATGGCCGCATGCGAAGAGCAAAAAGTGGAGGCGGTAGTGCTCCTGCAAACCACCATGGGCGATGGCCGCCTGGCGCCCACGCTCGCGCAATTGTGGCCGCATCCGCTGGTGCTCTGGGCTACACCGGAAAACCAGCAGGGCGATATGATCAGCTCCTGCTCGCTCGTCGGGGTTCATTGCTGGGCCTCGGTCCTGCGGCAGATGGTTCATCCGTTTGAACTCGTTTACGGCGACCCCGACCAAAAGGATACCCTGCGCCGGTTCTCGGAAGCGGTCCATCTCGCGGCCACGGTTCGCCGCCTCCAAACGGTGCGTGTTGGAGTCATCGGCGGCCAGGCGCCCGGCTATTTTGCGATGAACGCCGATCCGTTCACCATTCATCGCGGCACCGGCGCGCAGGTCCAGACCTACAGCTTGATCGAATTTTCCAATGTCGTGAATGACCTTCCGGCGGATGCCGTCAATGCCGATGTCGCCAAGGTTAAAGCACTTGGATTCCCTCACAAGGACACCTCGGACGAGGATTTACCGATGGCATCGCGCTTGTACCTGGCGATGAAGACCTTCTTTGAAACCGAAAACCTGGACACGCTTACGATTCGCGAATGGCCGGAAATGCCCAATGTCTTCGGACAATGGCCCTATCTGGGCGCGGCCCGGCTGGCTGACGAAGGACGCGCCATCGGAATCGAAGGAGACGCCGACGGTTCATTGTGCGCGTGGATTGTTGAGAACCTTGGCCTCGGCCGGTGCTATTTGTCCGATTGGCTCGAACATGATCATCAAACGATCACCCTTTGGCACGGCGGCGCTGCCCCGATGTCCATGTGCGAGCCCGTGGGAAGCCCCGGCGCGCCGCGGATCGCCCGGCATTTCAACATCAAGAAGCCGGCCTGTGTTGAAGCCACGATTCGCGCCGGCATGCCGATAACGGTCTATCGTTATTGGCGCTGCGACGGCAAATATATTTTCAGCGCGCGTGAAGGCGAGACGATCAAACCCAAACGCCATTTAATGATGACCAACGCCCTGGCAAAAATGGACTGCGATCCCCGTGAATGGTTTGATGAGCTTTGCCACGCCGGCATGCCGCATCACGTCGCCGCGGTTGAGGGGCACCATGCCGGATTTCTGAAACGCCTCGCACGGACCATGCACATGCAGGTCATGTAACCGATGGAAACAAAAACCGCCATAGACATTGGCCTGTTTCTGTACGCCGGCCTGATGCTCGCGGTTTCCTCGTATTGGATGTTCAAGGTCAAAAAGCCCGCCGACTATCTCGTTGGCGGACGAAGCCTTCCCTTCTGGGTGCTCACTGGAAATATCACTGCCGGTTGCATTGGAACCGGCGTCATTATCGGCGGCTCCGGCCTGGCATACCAGCACGGTTGGGCGGGCAGCGCCTGGCCCGTTGCCCTCGGGGTTGGAACGGCCCTGGCGGGCCTGCTCTTCGCGGTGATGCGCCGCTATCAATTCATGACGATCGTTGAGGAAGTGGCCTCGTATTATGAAGGTAAACGCGTCATCATTGAATTTACCAACGTCACCTTATGGGCATCCCAGTTCGGCTGGCTGACCGCCCAAATCATCGGCGGTTCAAAAGTCCTCGCCGCGGCAACCGGAATGTCCAACGAAGCG
>DASYZW010000191.1:0-7776 GCA_035945915.1 Verrucomicrobiia bacterium
ATTTGACAGAGAGCAGCGGCTTTTGAATTGCACTGAAGAAAACGAATTTTTAGGCCACATCCGCGAAAATCCAAATGGGCAATGGGAGTCAACTTCAAAAGCCGGCCATTACCACTTGGTATCCATTGGGCTGACAGCGGATTGCCATAGTAAGAAACGTAAAGCCAGAGCGGTAATGGCAAACCGAATCTTTGAGCTACTTACTACTGCTATCCAATATAAAACTGTTAACCCGGAGGCTGTTCATCATCAGCTTATGGGTGCGGTTCGCGACTTGTTGCAGACCTTGGAAAATTTTCCGCCGATTGTTACTGAAAACGGTGTCTTTACCGCGAGAGAGTGGCTCAAATCCAAAGGTGTTGATTTGAGTTTTCTTGATGCGCCGACCAGCACGACACACTGGTCTTGTGACTGATAGCTTTGCCAACCTGGGCGGAGTACAGTGGCTGCGGAGTTCGGTCGCGTGGGGTGTTTTGGGGCAAGCCAGTCTTTCGGCTTACGGCGTCAAGCCAGTTGGCTGAAAGTCTGGCGCGGGGGCGGGTGCAAATTCAGCGCGACGGAACGAGCACACGAGCGGAACAGTGGCCAGGTTGTAGCGCAATGGAGGCTGACAGGTTTGGTCACGATTGGGCCGTGCATCAAAATCAAGTCTGCGGTGTTAGTTTCCTGAAGCAAGAAATCAGATAAATCCAATGTGACGAAGTCCGAACCACAAAATGAAGAACAACGAATTGAGCTGAAAGCTAATAAACCCGGCAAGATCAAGGCTGCGCTTAAAGCTTGGGCTGCGTCATCGTGGGCAGCGGAGTCTGATGTGTTGAAATTGGATGAGGCGCCGCTATGGGCGACAAATGCTTTGGGTGAAGCGATAAAGATAGTGTTCCCGAGCCGTCGTTTGCCTGCGGCAGGAGAGTGGGATATGGATTTTGTTGGCGAATTCTTCGGCCGGCTCCAGGCCATCGCCAAGCTTCATCTCGGCGAGATTCCTATGGGTTCAGAAGTGAGAGCGGAATATGACAAATTCCAACAACTCACGGCTTTGCGACCGGAGTCACCGGAGAAAGACATTACACAAAAATTGTTGGCGCAAAATTTTAAGGCTTGGTTGAAAGCAGTCAATGGTGCCATTCCGCAACTGATGGATGGGGCGCTGGGTTCTTCCCATGAGGACGCTTTACAGTTTCAAAAAGGACTGTTGCGCGGCATGAGCCTCGGACCCGATGAACTGACCACCGGCAAAACGTTTCAACGTCACACGCGAACTTTTTGGGTGCTTGGCACGTACTGGCGATTTTGGGTAAATTGTCGGAGTGTGCGCGAGGTTTACAAGCACCTCTGCAATGCAGTTGGCGAAAAGAGAATCGGCAGCTTCAAGACGTTTGAGAACCACGTTGTCAAAAAAATTGGCTTGAAAGTTCGCGGTCGCGGTCGTCCGAAAGCAGCCAAATAATTCCCATCTGTCCGGTCTTCATCTTCGTGGGTATTAACCAGGTCACGTTGCGACTATCTTCCGCATCGTGAGTCTTGAACACTCAACTAGAACGAGCGGAGTTCCAAAACTGGTCTGGAACCGAGGCGAGGCTGCGAAAGCAATAGCGGCCAGTCCGGCCAAAGGACTAGCGGTTTGTTCAGCATTCCACCTAAAAGCAATTTCCCGGCCTCCCTCGGCAGCGTCGGAGAACTAACCAACAACAGCGCCGAGACCATGAAAGGTTAAATAATGAAACTGACTGTAAATGTCATATCAGATCGCCCCGATGAATACGTCGGGAAAAAGGGACTTGTGAAACAGCAAGTCATCACCTGCCAGGACGTTGACCCGTCTGGCTTCCGTCTGCTCATGCCGTTTGATTACACCCTGACGGATGACGAAAAGGCCAAATACGCCGGCAAGCTCCTCGACAAGCACATTGTCGTCGGAGTGCGTGAGCTAGTGCCCTTTGGCGGTCGTCTCCGCGCCCGTGGTGCCATCGTCAGCGGCCCGGACGGTAAAAACTAAACATACAAATGAACCCCGAAATCTACGCCCTGTCGTTAATTGAATGGCAACTGTTTGCTTCGTTCACATTTAAAAGCGTGAACCTGGCGGACGCAGTGCGCATCAAGATGTTCTTCGCGCTGATGCGAAGGCAGGCGGACAATTTCGGGGTTCATTTCAAACAAACGATTTGGTGCCTGCGGATCGAATCCGGTGAAATCACCGGCCGCTTGCACCTGCACGCATTAATCGCGGGGTTTCCGAAACACGCGCTGACCACGGCCACCTGTTTTTCCTTCATGCGAATTTGGGAAGGACTGAATGGCGGAATGGCGCGTGTTACCCTCTATAGCCCATCGCTTGACGGTGTGGGCTATGTCCTCAAAGGCTGCGAAGCGGAATATCAACGCGCCGGCGGGGATTTCTATGAGACTCAAAAGTTTGGGAAACGCTGTGACGTCATGCTTTCCGAGTCGGTCTTCAAAGTGCTTGAAGGCCGGCGGCAAATAGGAAAGAGACGCCGTCAAGGACAACGACAAGCGGAGTAAGGCGAACTCCCTGTAAGGCGGCCACTGTGCTGGCGATAACGGCGCACACCGCATTTGATTCGTAGCAGGCTAAGACCAGCCCATACGGGCCGTAAAAACTGCGAACAGGGGCGATAGACTCGTCCAGGCTGCGGCAATACTGCCAGTTGTCACCGGGACAGCAGTTCCCAGCCCTGCCCATGCCTGCCGCGGAGCGGCAGGCATGGGTTGGGCGGGATTGCTTGAAGATGAACTCTGCCTTGATGGGAATGACTGAATATGAATGACGACCTGACACAAGCGGTACTGGCCACGTGGGCGGCAAGAAATTTGCCTGCTCGGTTGGACGTGTCGGCAACGGCGAAATTACTGGGTTTTGCAGAGCATGATATTCCGGTTTTGGTGGGGGCAGGCAAGCTGGCACCATTGGGTGATCCGGCACCGAATGCGCCGAAATGGTTTGGGGCGGTCGAGGTCATTCGTCTTGCGACAGACACGGAATGGCTGCACAAGGCGACAAGAGAGGTTTCCAAACACTGGCGGCACAAGCGCGAGCGGCGGATAAATGGTCCGTATTCATGCGTTGCCTCCTGACTTTCGTAGCTTTTTGGATAGCAGAATCGGTCGATTGACACAGGTGGTAAGATTGTCACTGTGACTCAGGCATTCAGATTGTCCATTTGGTCCATGCGGCATTCATTCGTTGGAGTGGTCTTTGCGGTTGCACTTGTCTTGCAGTTTGGAGTCCTTGCCAGTTCTGCCCAAACCGGCATATATCTGTATACCGGGTCGGAAACGACCATCACTCTGAACCCCGGTCTTTACGACATCACTGCTTACGGCGCCCAAGGCGGCAGCAGCAGCTTTTTCGGCAGCGTTGGCGGTCTCGGTGCCGAGATGAGTGGCGAATTTAACTTCTCTGCATCAACGACCCTCACACTTCTAGTGGGCGGCGCAGGCGCCGGCAGCTACATCGGCTGCGGCGGCGGCGGCGGGAGCTTCGTCGTTGAAGGCAGCACACCGCTGGTCATCGCCGGGGGCGGCGGTGGCAGCGGCATGAATGGTGATAGCGATGCCAGCACGGGGACCAGCGGCGGAGACGGCGGCGGCGAATTCTTGGGGGGCGGCATCTTCACCGGCGGTGCTGGCGGCACTGGCGGCGGCGGCGGCGGCAGCATCTATGTTAGCAGCGGCGGCTACTATGGCAGCGGCGGCGGCGGCGGCGGCTTCTACGGCGACGGTGACGACGGCCAAGACTCCGGCGGGGGTGGCAGCTTCTTCAGCGGTGGTAGCGGCGGCAGCGCCTCGTATTTAGATGGCTACTACGGCAGCGGCGGTTACGGCGGCGGCGGCGGCGGCTACGGCGGCAGCGGCGGCGGCGGTGGCTATAGCGGCGGCGGCAGTGGTGGCGTCTTCGGTAACGGCGGGGGCGGCGGTTCCATTATTGATTCATCTGAAGTAGCGATCGTCACCGAGATTTCCGGCATCGCCAGCCCCAACGGCTCGCCCAATGGCGAGATTATTATTACCGCAGTCCCAGTCCCTGAACCCTCGGCTTTTGCGTTAGTGGCTGTGGGCATGACGGCGTTCTTCATACGCCGCCGTCAGCATGAATTTGGTAAAAAGTTTCACCTAAATCTTCACCTAGCGAGCACTGAAAGAGCGGTAGAGGGGCATTGACGGAGCAATGAGCGAGCGGCCGGAAAAAGAGGTTGAACCCTTTATAAATCCAAGTTATTATTCACTTGAACTTGAGTGAGTTACGGTTGGAGCGGTTAGGGTTCCTCGTTCGATTCCGACCCTCGCCTCCAAATCGAAACGCTTTTGCGTCAAGGTTTTACCCCGGCAGGGTGCCACAACGGGCACCAAAACGGGCACCAAATTGGTGACGGAAGCCTAATCAAGCCAACCCGCACCAACTCGCCCGTTACACCGTAACTATTCGGTTGGCTTCTCTTGTAGGCTGCTCGACATGCCTATGAAAACTCGTTTCCGTTTGATTCACCGCGGCGAGCGCGGCAACCAGTTCTACTGCGTTGATTCCGAAACCGGCAAGCGGTTCAGTTTGAAAACCAAGGATCGCGATGCGGCCGAGCAAATCGTTCTGGCCAAGAATCAATCGCTCCGGCAACCCACGCTCAATCTTCAGATCGCCAAGGCGTATCTGGCCGGCACCGACAACGGCGTTACCACCCGCACCTGGCAGAACGCCATTGAGAGCCTGACCGACACCAAGCATGGCGCCAATCAGGACCGCTGGCGCGTCGCGGCCCGGGACAAGGCGCTCGCACCCCTGATGCCGAAGATCATCATTGAGACACCCGGCGAAGCCTTGCTGGACGTGCTCAAAGCGGGAACCGTTTCGACCAATGTCTTTCTCCGCCGCCTGCACAACTTCTGCGTGGACATGAATTGGCTCCCGTGGCCGTTGATTCCCAAACGCCAATGGCCCGCCGTGAAGTTCAAGGACAAACGCGCCATCACGCTGGACGAACACCAGAAAATCATCGCTGCCGAGGTGAATCCGGAGCGCAAGACCCTGTATCAATTGTGCTGGCACCTGGGCGCGAGCCAGGGTGACGTTGCGAACCTGAAAGGCGAGGACGTGGACTGGACCAATGGCATGGTGAGCTTCTTCCGCAAAAAGACTGGTGTGCCGGTACTTGTCCACTTGGGAACGCAGGCATTGAACCTGTTCAAAGACTTACCCGCCGAGGGAGTGTTGTTTCCGTATCTGTCCCGTGTACGGGCCAACGACCGAGCGACAGAGTTTAGATCACGTTGCCGGCAGCTTGGCATTAACGGCGTCACGCTGCACAGCTACCGCTACGCCTGGGCAGAACGGGCCAAGACGGTTGGTTACCCGGAACGGTTTGCGCAAGAGGCTTTGGGACACAACAGCAAGGCAGTGCACCGTGCCTACGCTAAACGCGCCCTGATGAAAATCCCATCACTGGAAGATTACGAGCAACGGGCTGCTGCGAGGACCGAACGGCCGGCTTAGCCGGTTAATACTCAACATTTAGTATTGACTCAAAACATTATTCATGATTAAATTAAGTACAACTGTTAACAGAAAGGAGAGCGTTACTATGGGGATCAATGCGAGAAACACAGTGGGTTTCACCACGAAGTTGTGGCCAATTCTATTGTTATTGACGTTGCCCGCCGTGGCGAATGCCCAATTTACTTTCACGACCAACAACGGCGCGATCACCATTACCGGCTACACCGGTCCCGGTGGCGCAGTGGTCATCCCCAGTACGACCAATGGCTACCCAGTCACTGAGATTGGAAACGCCTCGCTCACTAATCCTTCAATTACTAGTGTGACGATTCCCGAAAGCGTGACTGTCATTGCGACAAGCGCATTCATTGACTGCACCAACTTAACCAGCGTCATAATTCCCGACAGCATCACCAATATTGGGGACTACGCGTTCTATCTGTGTTCCAGTCTGACCAGCGTCACAATTCCCAACAGCTTGCCCAGCATCGGATACGAGGTGTTCTATTCGTGTTCCAGCCTGACCAATATTACAATTGGCAATGGTGCCACCAGCATTGGAAACTGGGCTTTTGAGTATTGCACACGCCTAACCCGCGTGACGATTGGCAACAACGTCACGAATATTGGCGATGGGGCGTTCGAACACTGCACTAACCTTTCCACTGTCACGCTACCAGCCAGTCTCAACAATATACAAATTGCGGCGTTCGGTTTTTGTCCCAGCCTCACCAGCGTCTATTTCAAAGGCAACGCCCCCAGTGCCTATACAACTTCGTTCGATTATATGAACCATGTGACAGTCTATTATTTGCCGGGAACCACGGGTTGGAGTACACTCTTCTATGGGCTTCCTGCCGTTTTATGGAATCCACAGGCGGAGAAAGATGCCAGCTTCGCTGTGCAGACGAATAGATTTGGGTTTAATATCACCGGCAGCAGCAATCTTGTAATTGTCGTGGAAGCTTGCACAAATCTATCAAATCCGATTTGGTTGCCGGTGTCAACTAACACACTCAACACTTTCATCGGCACGAACGGCATGTCATTTTTCAGCGATCCACAATGGACGAATTATTCCAGTCGCTTCTACCGCTTCAGTTCGCCGTGACGTGCCCGTTCAGCGAGCCATTTGCCAGATTCCTTTTCTTGGCGGCATTTCTTTGTTGCCATTGCAGGTTCAACGCATCGGTGACCTCAGCCAACCATGCCCGATCTTCGACCTGTTCCAGCAGTTCTGACGCGGCAAAGAATGGAGACAAATCCAAGCTAAGCGGCGATGGCGCGTTGTTCGACGCGATGACTCTTGCGGCCGGAGTTCTTTGAACGCCAGTAATTCACGATGGCGTCGGAGGCTTTGGCCAGCCAGCGCGTATCGTTTCGCAGAGTCTGCAATTCGACGGCCGCAAAATACTTGGAGCCAGTCGAGGACGGGCGGCCCAAGGGTTTGAGCAATCCGACAGAAACCAGCACAGGAATATCGTGCTCATTGAACCCCATCAGCCAGGCGGTTTCGTTAATACCCAGCCGCGCAGGCGGTGTGACGAGCGAAAGAAATTCTTTCTTTGCCTGGTTCATGCTCCACCCGCCTTTCCAGAATTATCCGGCGTCGCTTCGGCAGTCGGCCTTTGGTTTCTCGCGCATCGTCACGGTCAGTTGCGCGGGCTGGTGGACGCGGCTGAAAACGCGGTTGAACCCAAACAAGGAGATTTATGAGTGATGTTGTCCTACAAACTGTAATGGCTACCTGGGCTGCCAGAAATCTCCCGGCGCGATTGGATGTGGCGGAAACCGCCAAGCTGCTCGGTTTTGCCGTCCACGATATCCAAATCCTGATGGCCGTGGGGAAGCTGACACCGCTCGGTGATCCGGCTCCCAATGCACCAAAATGGTTTTCCGCCGTCGAAATCATCCGGTTGGCCGGCGATCAAGATTGGCTGGACAAAGCCACCAGGGAGTTATCCAAATTCTGGCACGCCAAGCGGCTGCGCCGTCAATCCTGTCCGCCCTCGTCCCGACCAATCAAACGCGAACCCACCCGGTTTCCGACGGAAAAAGTTTCACCTAATTCTTCACCTGAATCTTCACCAGACGAGCAAAACCGGAGCAATGACGGAGCAATAAAGGGTGGTTGTCGAGCGGCTGCAAATAGTGCTTGAACCCGCATGGAATAAGGCTAGAATCAGCCTTGTAACAGAGTGTGTTAGGTCGGAGCGGTAAAGATTCCTCGTTCGACACCCACCGGCAAATTCATGATGCCCACC
>DASYZW010000192.1:0-5585 GCA_035945915.1 Verrucomicrobiia bacterium
CGCGTCCAGGTCGACCATAAGCCCCGTCGACGTTTCGCAATGAACTGACCAAAGCCAGGAATACGGGGATTTACTCTGGCTGGTGAGTTTTTCACGGACCGCGCCAGGCTCGAGGGGTTCGCCCCATTCAACTTTTAGCGTATCAAAATTCAGACCCATCCGGGTAGCATGATCGATCAGCCGGTCACCGAACTCCCCGTTGCTCAGCACGAGTCCGCGGCCGGGGAGCAAAGACAATTGGGCGGCGACGATATCGTTAGCGAGGGTGCCTGACCCCATGAATAGCTCGACGTTTTTTGCGCGCACGAGTTCGCAGAGGATTTGGCGGGTAGCCTGGAAATCGTTTTTAAAGCTCTCGCCCCGATGAGATTCGGGGGCCTGTTCAAATGCCCGACGGACCTCGCGACGCACCGTGACCGGTCCCGGCAAAAAATTCACCGCATTCGGATGAAACGAGCGCGCGGGCGAAGAACGGAGGAATTCGCGCGCGGTAACTTCAAACGTCTCCAGCGTGACGTACATTGGCTGGAACTGGGCATCGCCGGCGCCCACCACCGGGCCAAACGGAACAAACCCGAGATGCTGATAGAGCCTGAACTGCCTCGTTGTGCCGGAAATGATTGCCAAATCGTAACTTTTTTCGACTCCGTGTTGCCACAACAGCGCCAGGATGCCCTGAAGGACCTGGCCGCCGCGCGCGCCGCGAAATTTTTTCTCGATTGCCAGGAGCCGGATTTCGCAAGTCGTGCGGCCCTGCGGAAGATAAGTATCCAGGTTTGGCAGCTTTTGGTCCAACGAAAAGGGCCGGTTGCTGCGCACGGCGAGCATGCCGACGAGCTTTTGATTCTGGAGGCAAATGAGATAGGTGTTCTCCGGATGGAACTTGTCCACCAACCGCTGGGAGGCCGAGGGTTGATGCTGCGGGATTTCCTCGACGAAGGTACGGTAGTTGAGTCGGTGAACCTGTTCAAATTCCCAGTCTTCAGTTGCAACTTTGAACACTAATGGTTCTTGATTCATAGTTTTGGCTGTTCGGACTTTAACGCGCTAAATTCTTCGCTTAAATTCCTGCGATGCGCAAACAAAATCGCCGCCGATAAAGCGGTGATCACGGCGATCGTGACGTTGTCGCGAACAAAAAACCAGCAGATTGCCGGCAGACAGACGAAGGAGAACATCGCCGGCAAAAGGGTCCTCCGGGCGATTGCAAAGAGGATGCCAAATAAAGCCAATTGCGTGAGCGCCAGACGAAAATCAAAAACCAATAACGCGCTAAACGAGGTGGCGATGCCCTTGCCGCCGTGAAATCTCAACTGCGCCGGCCACAGATGCCCCGCCACCACAGCCGGCACGGCCAGCGCGGCGAAAAATTCGTCGTGGGCCAGAAACCGGGCCAACCATACCGCCACGGCCCCTTTTGCGAGATCGCCGAAGACCGTCAGGAGAAATCCGGGCTTGCCAAGGATGCGCCCCACATTCCGCGCACCGGTACTGCCGCTGCCAACCCCCCGGATGTCCTGGCCCGTCTGCCAACGAACCAAATAATATCCAGTAGTGAAGCATCCGATGAGGTAAGCGCCTGCGACGCAGCCAGCCGACCGAAACCAGTCCACCGACGCCAAATGTTGATTCCAATCCATTAGCGGTTTTTCGACGATTCCCTTCAAATATAAAGCTTCGGCGAAGCTGATGAAAAGACTTTTTATCCGACTTTGCGGATAAAAGTGGTGGGAAGCTCGCTCTGCATCAAGAGGCTTTCCTTCGGATCGGCAACTCCGTCAACGAATTGGCGCACGATCGGATCACGCGAATTGAAAATCTCGTCGGGCGGCCCGGTAACATGAATTTTACCCTGGTAGAGCATCATGATCTGCTGCCCGAGGCGGCGCGCCGTGCGCATGTCGTGGGTGACAACGACCGTGGTAACGTGCAGGCGATCGCGGACCGCCATCATCAGTTCATCAATACTATCCGAGACAACGGGGTCGAGGCCGGTCGTCGGCTCATCATACAGGACAATTCGCGGCTCATAAACAACGGCGCGGGCCAGGCCCACGCGTTTCCTCATACCGCCGGACAACTCGGCCGGCTGTTTTTTTTGAATGCCCGGCAGATCGACGACTTCGAGCGCAAAACACACTTTTTTCGCGATCTCACCTTCTGTCAGGTGTTCATGACGGCGCAGGCCGAAGGCGATATTTTCCGCTACCGTCATTGAATCGAACAATGCCGCGTTTTGGAAAACCATTCCGAAGTGGCGGCGGACGCGCAGCAATTGGCGCTCATCCATGCCCACGATGTTTTCGCCATTGATGAGCACTTCACCCGAATCGGGCATCATCAGCCCAATCAGATGCTTAAGCAGGACGCTCTTGCCCCCGCCGCTGCGGCCGATAATGGCCACTGACGCTCCGTTTTCAATCCGGATATTGATGTCCTCCAGAACCGTTTGTCCTTTGAAGGTCTTTCGCAAATGCCGCGTCTCGATCATTGGCTCTAGAATAGCAAAACGGAACTGGTTCGTCATGGGAGATTTTCTTCTGGCGCGCAACGTTTCAACTAAAACATTGACTGCTCATAATTATTGAAAACATTGGGCCGGCGAATACGTGAAAAATTTCACAAACTTTTCTTGCCAGTGGCGGGGCAAATTTATTAGCATCTGCGCCGCGTTTGAATAGAGTCAATTTTTCGGGTGGATTTTGAATTGAGGAAGTGGTCGCGCTGCGGCGCTCCCAATTATTTGCGATGTCAGCAATTTTTCCGAAGTGGACAAACTGGTTGCCGTTGATTTTAGGCGTCGGCGCGGCGTTAAGCGCCGGTGCTGTCACCGCTGGCGTTACGTATTATTTTACGCCTAAATACACCCGTGACGGTTATCAACCGGTCCAGCCGGTGCCCTTTTCTCACCGGGTCCATGCGGGCCAACTCGGAATCGATTGCCGTTACTGCCACAATGGTGTCGAAAAATCGTGGTTTTCCAACCTTCCCGGCGCGTCAACTTGCATGAACTGCCATAGCACGGTGCTAAAGGACGATCCGCGTCTGGCCATCGTTCGCGATAGCGCCGCGACAGGCAAACCCATTGCATGGGTGCAAATCCATCACGTTCCCGAATACGCTTACTTCAACCATTCCGTCCACGTTGCCCGCGGGATTAGCTGCGTGGAATGCCATGGACGCGTGGATCAGATGGATGAAGTTCACGAAGCAAAGCCGTTGAGCATGAGCTTTTGCCTCAACTGTCACCGCGATCCCGCGTCGCACATCCGCCCGCCATCCCAAGTTACCGATTTAGGATGGCAATGGAGTTCGGACCCCGAGCGGAACGACCAGATGCAAACGAAATACGGGACCAATGCTGTTAGTGCTTGGAAAGTCCGAAAACTCGAAAGCTGCTCGGCGTGCCACCGGTAACGTTAACGAAATGAATAATTCATCCAATTCAGCCCCAGAAATGACCGGCCGCCGCTATTGGCGTAGCTTGGATGAACTGGCGGATACGCCAGAGTTCAAGGAATGGCTGCATCGGGAGTTTCCGAAAGGAGCCAGCGAATGGGTTGATGACGTTTCCCGGCGTCATTTCCTGAGAATTATGTCCGCCTCGTTCGCATTGGCGGGCCTTGGATTGGCTGGCGCGGGTTGCCGCAGGCCTGTGGAGAAACTGGAGCCGTTCGGAAAACAACCGGAAAACTACGTTTTCGGAACGTTTGAATATTATGCCACCGCCATGCCCACGCGGACGGGCGCCGTGCCCCTGGTTGTGCGGGCATACGATAACCGGCCAATTAAGGTTGAAGGAAACTCAATGTTTCCCGGGAGCAACGGCGGCACCGACCGATTCGCCCAGGCTTCCATCCTGAATCTCTATGATCCCGACCGTGCGCACCGATTCCTGGCTGGCAACAAAGCGGTTTCGAAGGAAGATGCGTTAAAATTCCTCGACGGTTTGTCTTCGCAAATGGCGGCCAATGGCGGCCAGGGCGTCGCGTTCCTGGCGGAAACCAGCACATCACCCTCGCGCGCACGGCTGCAAAAGATTCTCGCAGGTAAATTTCCGAAATCCCAATGGTACACGTTCAACGCGGTTGACACCGCGATTCATCAAAAGGCCGCAAGCCAGGCGTTTGGTCATTCGGTGAGACCGCAATTCAATTTTAATAGCGCAAAGGTCATTCTCTCGCTGGATTGCGATTTTCTGGGGGGTGAAGACGACGCCCATATCCATATCCAAAAATTCGCCGCGGGGCACAAAGCCGGCACAAACATGAGCCGCCTCTACGCGGTCGAGTCGCTATTTACGCTCACCGGCATGAACGCGGACCATCGGTTGCGAGTACCGGCGACGTTGGTTGCCGCAATCGCCGCCGCGATATCAGCGCAGACGCAAGGTTCTTCTGCTCAACTGCCCGCGGGCGTTGACGCGAAGTGGGTCACTGAATGCGCGAAAGATTTGGTCGCCGCCGGCAATAACGCCCTCGTCGTGGCCGGTTATCGCCAACCGATGGAAGTTCATCTCCTGGCTTACGCGATTAATTCGGCCCTCGGTTCAATCGGCCATACGGTTACCTTGCACCAGGGGGAGGAAATTCACGAAGGCGATTTTAGCGCCGCGACGCCTGACACCGTCGTTATTTTGGGAGGAAATCCGGCTTACTTCCTGAACAAACTCGGCGCCGCTAAACCGCAGCAAGTCGTTCGGCTTGGCTATTACGAGGATGAGACGGCCGCCGTCAGCGATTGGCACTTTCCCGCGGCCCATTATCTCGAATCCTGGGGCGATGCCCGCACTTCTGACGGAACGTTGGTTCCGATTCAGCCGCTGATCCAGCCGCTTTTTGGCGGACTTACCGAACTGGAATTTCTCGCCCGTCTTGCCGGGGAATCGCAAACGTCCCCGTATGAAATTGTCCGAACGACTTTTGGCAGCACGGATGAGGATTGGAAAATGTTCCTGTTCAACGGTTTCCTTAAAGGCCAGGCACGGACAGCCAGGCATTCTTACAATGGAACCGCGCCGGCGGCGTCGTCGGGTTCAGCGCCCTCGGCCAGCAGCCTCGAAGTCGTTTTCTATCGTGACGCAAAGGTGGACGATGGCTTTTATGCGAATAACGGCTGGATGCAGGAATTGCCCGATCCCGTGACGAAGATTACCTGGGACAACGCCGTTTTGGTGAGCCATAAGACCGCTCGCGAGCTTGACCTGGCAAATGGTGACATGGTCGAAATCACCCTGAACGGCCAGGCTGTCCAGGGACCCATTTGGACGCAGCCGGGCATGGCGGATTATTCCCTTGGGTTGGCGCTGGGGTATGGACGTGAAAAGGCGGGTCGCGTAGGCACGGGAGTTGGCTTCAATGCCTACAGGATTTTCAAGGGAAAATACATTGAAACCGGCGCAACCATCCGCAAGACGGGCGTGACCCATGTCATCGCCACGACGCAATCACACTGGTCCATGGAAGGTCGTCCCGCCGTGCGCGAAGCCAATTTGACCGAGTTCCTCGATACCGCAGGCAAGCGCGAAAATTTCGCAGATGAATTTAAAGACAAAGAGCCGCCGGTAGTTGCTCCATTATATCCAA
>DASYZW010000193.1:0-3414 GCA_035945915.1 Verrucomicrobiia bacterium
AAGGCCGGCAGAGAGATGCCCGATGGTATTGCAGCCATCAATGATGACATGATTGCCGGCGGCGGAACGAATGTCCTGATACAAATCACGAATCGCCTCGGCGGTTGTTTTGGATCGGTCGGCGAAGGCCCAGCCATCGGCGGTGACACTGTCGTGCATCTCCATGCCCCATCGTCCGCAGATATCGTCGGTGGTAAAATCGTGTTTGATGAGTTCGTAGCCCCACCCGCGAAAGCGTTTGACGGTTTGGCGGATCAACGCGCGGACCTGCGGGACGGTGGGGTCGAGGAAAGCCGGGTCGCGCTGCAATCGCCAGTTTTGCGGCGCTTCTGCGTTGGCGATCAGCGGCCGGTACCACAGACCGGGCCGTGCGCCGCGACGACGGATGGCGGCGGCAATTTCACGCATTGTCATCGTTCGGCTGAAGGCCGGGTTAACCTGGTTCCACAGGCCCGGATCGTCTCCGTTTTCGCCTTTCCATTGCCAGCCGTCGTCCATGACGGCAAACGGACGATTCTTATTTTCGGCGGAAAGTCCGGTCAAAAAATCGACGTTCGCCAGAAATTTTGGAGCTGTGTCGCGGCCGTAAGTACAATACCAATCGTTGAAGCCGTAGACCGGCTGGCGCGGCAGCCGGGGATGCGAGCATATTTGCCGGCAAAAAGCCCGGTCGGCGGCGAATGTAGTCTCGCCGGCTAATCCCTGGCGGCAAATTACCGTGCAAACCGGCAACTTGCGTTTGCCCAGTTGAACGCCCATTCCCCCGCATCGAACATCCGCGTGGAGGGTTATGGCGTTTGTCTCCGTCGTCCAATAACACAGAGCGGAAGGGTCCGTTTTCACGCCAAACCCGTCCGTCCGCGCTTGATAAGTGACCAGAAAATACCAGGGCATGACCCGTTTGGGGTCCAATGGTTTCCACTCCAAATCCCCATAGGCGCGTTCCCATGCATCTCCCAAGTACAGGCCGTCTGACGGCAGATTGCCGGGCCAGGAGATTTGGACTGACTTGACGGCGATGCCTGGAGCCGAGAGGACGACTTCGATGCCGGCAGGGCGGAGGGTCGTCGATACGTGAATATTACTTTTTACGTCAGAGGTCCGGGGGAATTGCTCGCGAGTATTTTGCGATGCTGATTGAGCGCCCCGGCTTGCAGATTCACCCGGCGAATCGGGAACAGTCCATAAATCGCCGGAGCCGAGGGTTAATGAAATAGTGCCCGTCTCAGTTGTGACAGCCACGGTGTCGGGAATGCGCTCGAGGTTGTTAAAGTCAGTGTTTTCGGCGGCGGCTGCCTGCGCGATGGCGAAAGCGGAGACTGTCACAATTGACGAAAGGAACGCGAAAAAATTTGTCATTTATTTGATGGAGGGTGCGTCATTTGAATCGCAATTCACAAATCTTGAGGATGACAATGATTCCCGTCCGTATCCTTACCACGACACGATCACATCATGAGCGCCGGCATGTTGGATTTGCACGGTGACGCCGCCCCTGGGCAAATTGCGGACGGTAAAGGCGCCCGGTTTGAGGGTGTCCACGCGGGTGAGTTCATTTCCGCCGGCGGTCACATGGCCGGGCGCCTGATTGAGCCGGAGCACGTCCGTAGCGTCAGTATCGAAGGTCTGGAAACTGATTGAGTTGGTCGTATAGCTCACTTTCTGGACGACGGACGACGACCTTAATAGATGGTTCTGGCCCAACGGCGCGAGTTCGGGCATGGCGCCCATGGCCCAGAGGAAATTGCGGATGTAATCGCTGTAGCCGTCGTCGAACCAGTAGGAATCCGCGTAGTCGAGACCGCAACAGGCGATCCTGCCCTGGTCATCGGCAAAATAAGTCGCGTAGTTGAGGGAGCGGAAGGCATCTTCGCGCGCCTGGGCGTCGCCGGTTTTTTCGTAATACATGGCGTTGATGGCGGCCCATCGGGAGGTGTCGCTGCCCAAACCGGCGCGCGAGCAACAACCGCAATAATCGGGAGGTTCGCCCTGTTCGTCGATCGCCCACGCGCCGAAGTACGGTCCGCGGCCGAACTTTTGCCGGACCCAATCGATCATGTGACCTACGTCGCCGGTCCAATGCGGGTCGAGCGCCGCCGGGTCCGGAGATGAGAGGATGTAATAGGCGGTCATGGTGGGGGCGGCCTGATTGACGTTGTTGGTGTCCCTGGTCACGTCCTCGAAGTAACCGCTCCAGCGGTTGTTATGCATGGGATAGCGGAGTATCCAGTTCCAGGCGATCCGGCGCACGCGCGTGTATTGCTGCACATTGCCCTGGTTAAGGCGAATCAGCTCGGAGAACAATCGCACCGGCGCGACGATCATCCCGCCGTAGTCTTCGCCATTGATGACTGATCCGTCGGCGGCATTGACACGGAAGGGCCAGGGAGTCTGCGTATCATCCGTAAAGCGGACATGGAATGCGAGGGCATCCGCGCAACGGACCGCGGCTTTTAGATATTTTTGATCGCCGGTCAACTCGTAAAACAGACAGTATCCGGCGCCCAGTTCGCCGACCTTGTCCGTTTCGATGCCACCAAAAAAATTTTCGGGCATGCCGCGGATACTCTTGCCATAGTTGGGATCATTTTTGTCGTTGGTCGCGAAAGGCACATCACCCCAATTCCAAAGAGGCGGCGTGGTGCCGTGCTGCAACTGATGGTCCAACATGGAACGGACGACCGCGATGGCCTTTTCGTCACCCGAATATGGGTACCAAGCCACGAGGGAATCAACGAATTGGCCAAAGGTACTGGCGGGGTTGCCCTGCCAATTGACGCCCTGGAGGGTTTTGGCATCGAAGACGGCGTTGATGAGGTAAACCTTGAGCCCGCTCTTTGGATCGTCGGGGACACGGGTCTCGAGAAAATTCCAGGCCAGGTTCAGCACCTTGTCATAGCCAAGATTCCGGTCCGGCTGATACCAGGCGAGCAGCCGATCCTGGGAATCGACGGTCAATGGATGCCAGGGCAGCTCGGAGTTGACGAAATCGGTCCCGGCGCCCGCGACAACGAAAGAGCAGCGCAAAAGGAGAAACACCGCGATCGTAAGCCCGGGGCGCATAATGTATGCGCCAACTTAATCATTCGCATGGCGAAATGAAAATTAAAAACAGTTCTCTTTTTTCACGTCAAATTGCCGGAAACATTTCAATAATCCATTCTGCATCAAACGGGAATGGATTTAAGCTATGGCAATACATGAAAACGTTGATTGCGGTCATTGTTGCCCTGGCTGTGTCGCGCGCGTCCGCGCGCGTCTATAACGTGCTGGACTACGGCGCAAAACCGGACGGGACGACATTGGATACGGCGGCAATTCAGAAGGCCCTGGATGAATGCGGGGATGCCGGCGGCGGAACAGTGGAATTTCCGGCGGGCAATTATTTGAGCGAGCCGCTTGTGTTGCGCAGCG
>DASYZW010000194.1:0-6502 GCA_035945915.1 Verrucomicrobiia bacterium
GGACACGACGGCGGCGGGCCGTGTGGAAGGACAGGATTTCATTTGCGAGCGCGCGATCTTTCAGGGGGGAGTTTTGACCCTGCGGAATGGCGATTTAAGCTTCGCGATTAATTTCACCGGGGCCAATGCCCAGATGTTGTCCGGGAAGACCATCAACGTAGCGACGAATGCGGCCGCCGCCGCGCGGGTCACCCTGCGCTGGAAAGACGGCGAACGCGCACGGCACGAGACTTTCACCAACGGTTACGCCCTGATTCTGAATTTTGACGAGGCCGCCAATAACCGGATTTCCGGAGAAATTTATCTTTGCACATCGGACGAACAACAAAGCTATGTGGCGGGAACGTTTAAAGCGGAAATCAGGAAAGCCAAGCCGAAAAGATAGCGGCGCGGCGGGCATTGTCCGGGCATTGACTCAAAGCAGCCAGACGCTGGCCCTGGCTGAATCCTGCACGGGCGGTTTTATCGCCAATCAAATCACCAATATCCCGGGAGCGTCCATGATTTTTAAAGGAGGGGTCGTGGCGTACAGTAATGAGGTCAAAGAGCAATTTTTAGGCGTCAGCGCTAAGACGTTGAGAAAACACGGGGCTGTAAGCAGAGAGGTCGCGGCTGAAATGGCAAACGGCGCCCGAAAGGAATTTGGCGCGGACTACGCCGTCGCCGTGACGGGCATCGCCGGTCCCACCGGTGGAACCAAAGAAAAACCGACCGGAACCGTTTTCATGGCGGTAGCCGGTGAACCGGGAGTCGTGGTTGAACGAAAATTGAATCGTTACAGCCGGGAGAAATTCAAAGAAGCGACAGCGCGGCAGGCGTTGGAACTGCTGAAAAAACAGATGCACCAGACAGCGTGAGGGTGCGACTTGCCGGCGCGCGCCGTCACGACGGGCACGTCGTGACCCACCGTATCGGGCCCCTGTTGCACATTTTTTGAGTATAGGCAGGGAAACGGGGAAACGAAGCCAAATTTTGAGTCAATCGGCCCGGATTTATTGGGGATTTTGAAGGTTTTGACCCAGGAAACGAAGCGTGCTAATTCTAGCTTATTATTGCGAATTTTTGGAAAGACTTTTGACCGTGAAATCCGCGATGTGGCGGCCAGGGGCAAGGCAGTGCCATGGGCGACGAGAGAAAAGGAAGGGAGCCGGGGAACTGAGTGGCTTGCTGTTCAATTCCGGTCCGTCAAAAATTCGTGGCCGGACCGAAAGCGGTGTCGCGGCCACCGCAGTCCACGACGCAAGCGCCCGTTGGTAGAATTTTCGTGTTTCCGCGTCGATCGGGTCAAGCCGTGGGGGGTTAGAGCAAGCTCACGCTTGCCGCTACGAGGGCAGGGATGCGCCACGGGCGACCTGGCTGGCAGAGGAGACGTCGCCGCACATTCTTTTTGTGTAGTAAAGTAAACGTGTAAATGAGCGCGAAAATGGCTGGCGAAAGCGCTAACGTGGCCGTGTCTATTAGAGATTTTAGATTTTCGAAATTTGAAGGGGGTGTAAACGAGACGCCTGCTTTTCAGCCGCGGATACCGGGGAGAAGGGCAGTGCCAAGAGTGAGCATGAGCGCCGGGAGTGCAAGGGGGAACAGGAAAATCGGAGCTGGACCGGGGTAGTGACACATTTTTTGAGGGTAGGGAATGCACCGTATCAGAAACGAAGCTCAAAATGTCGATTTCGTTGGGAAATCGGCAAATTTTAGAGAGGAAGGAGGAAACGAAGTGAGACGGTCTATGATGCAGATGGCCGAAACATCGCCGAGACCAACCAGGATGGAATTGCGACGCTGTTCGGTTACGACGGGGCGGGACGATTGACGTCCGTGATCAAAGCGCCGGGAATGGCGGAACAAACCATCACGGAATACCGGTATGACGAAGCCGGCAACGAGATTGCGCAAATTGACGCATTGAACCGGACCAATACTTTTGCATATGACGGAATGGGGCGAAAGATATTGCACACATTGCCGGGGATGGGCAGCGAATCGCATCAAGCAGAAGCATGGGCATACGATTTGGATGGCAACCAAATAACTCATACGAACTTCAGAGGCTGGGTCGCCTACAGCATGTACGACGGGATGAATCGGCTAACTAATCGATTCGGGCCGGACGGTTGGAGGGGGACCGAGTACGACTATTATACATATACTCCCACGGGCGAGCGCCAAACAATGAAAAATAATGAAAGCGGACTTACGGTCACGAACGTGTACGACAGCCGGGACCGGCTGCAGAAAAAGATCATGAGTTGGGGTAACGACAAACCGGCCGAGGCACTCAATTATGGCTCCGATGCCAACGGCAATGTGGCGAGTATTGACTCCGGCTTCGCCAATGGCGTTCATTTGGCATATTCCTACGACCCATTAAACCGGCTGACGAATGTGCTGTCGCATGGGCAATTGGCCGCGGCCTATTCGTATGATTTGGCTGGCAATCTCCAGGCGCTGCGATATGGTAACGGCGTGACGAATCAGTACCAGTACGATTCGCTGAACCGGCTCACCAACCTGGTTTGGAATTACAACAATTCATCCCGGGCAACTTCTGCATATGCGCTGAAAGGCGGCGGCACAAGGACCAATCTGGTTGAGAGCATCAATAACGGGTCGCCGATCACGTACGAGTGGGGCTTTGACAACCTATATCGGCTGACCAACGAGAATATTGGCGTTATGGGAAACGTGGCTTATGCGTATGATCCCGTCGGCAACCGGACGAATCAGGCGTCATCGATTTCCTCAGACAGTTACACGTACGACACAAATGATGAGGTCTTGACTGACGGCAATGGCAACAATCCATCCTATAATGGCGACGGCGACCTTGCTTGGGTGGGGAAATTACTATTGGGTTAGTGGCCCGCCTGGCGATTACGATTACTTGAACCGAATGATTTACGCGGCGAACGGAACCGATCACGCCTCATACTGGTATGACGGGGATGGCAACGTGAGCCTGCGTCAAATCGATGGGGGGAATATGGAATTCGAGGTAGTGGACGACGAGAATCCAAGCGGATATCCACAGGTGCTGGAGGAGTTCACATCCAGCGGCAGTTCCGGGGCATTAGAACGGGTGTACAATTATGGGCTGGCGTTGGTCAGTCAACAGCAGTTCAACGCGACGAATCTTTTGCCCACCGTACTTTCATATTATGGGTACGATGGACACGGTAGCGTTCGGTTCCTGCTAAATACCAATGGAAATGTCACGGACACGTACACCTACGATGCGTTTGGGAATCTGATAAACCAGTGGTATAGCGGGTCCGGTCCGACGACCAATGACTTTCTTTATTGCGGTCTTCAATATGATTGGCTGAGCGGACTTTACAATAACCGCGCCAGGAGGCTGTTTGCCCCGCTTGGAACGTTTACCACGATGGATGGCGACTACGGAAACAATGAAGACCCGTTGTCGTTGCACAAGTACCTCTATGCGGAGGATGATCCTGTAAATGGAATTGATCCGAGTGGGCATGATATGACCGATATAGAGTTTTTTCTCAGTGATCCTGGATACCTTGTCTCCATGAGTCTGCCGGAAATATGGCGTCTGTTAGAAACTCCATTTGGCAATCAACACGGGTTTAAGTACGAGCTGGTTGCGTCGAAGGACACAAAGGGTGGGGCTTCGATGTCAACTGGGGCGATAGTTGAAGATGCTGCCGGGGTTAACGGATTTAAAAATGATGCAGCTAATTTCGGAAAATCGAAAGGCAAAAGGATTTTGCGGCTAGAGCTGTTTGGGCACGGTGATCCTAATGCGACAGTCGGCACTGCTGGTTATGCTCAATTGGCTTTGGGCGACAAAATCCAGAGCCCCTTCAACAATGAGCTTATGGGAGGGGACTTTGAACAATTATTTAACGGCCGATTTTGGCCAGATGCCGAAATTGATCTGGAGTTCTGTCATTCTCTGGATGTTCCTCAAATACCGCAACTTTTCAAGAATCTTGCTCCTAATGCACAAATTTGGGGGGTTCATGGCGAACAGAATGGGATCGGCGAATACGGCCCAATCGAAAATTTGGTTAAATATTGAACTCATGGTACGCCGTATTGTCATGTTGTTTTTTCTGGTGACGGCCTTGATAGTTGGCGGATTTATTCTTGCGTATTTCCTAAAATCCAGCAGCGTTTGGCGCGAAAGCCGCTTTAGACTGGATTCAACGGTGCAGACGGGTATTCAGCTTCAACAAGTTGTTGATGAGTTTAAAAAAAAGGCAGGGCACTATCCTACACGCGATGATTTATCAGGAGTTTATTCCTATATTGGTCCATACAACGAAGGGATTTCAACTAATGTTGCGGATAAAATCAGTCTCATGCAGGACGGTTCGGGAGGATGGTTTTACGACACAAAGACCGGTGACCTCAGAATCAATATCGGCCAAAAATATTTACTCGGATCGCAATCATGGGTTGAACCAAACGCCGTTGATTTCCATTCACCGACGAAAGTTGCTGTGATCGGTCCCAAAGAAACGAATATTCTGGATTATTCCTGGTTTAATAATCGCCTCAAGGCATTGTTGCCGCAGGTTGATGAAATTTTGACAAATTGGATTGCCACAAACAAGGTCAACGGCCAAGTAGATGAGGCGGCTAAAGTTGACCATCCAAATTAGGATTTGCTTGCCCCGTTTGCTCTTAAGATGAGCAATTTTGGGCGCTAAAACGCGTATGGATTTGCGCCTCAGAATCGGCTTTTAGAAGGAGGTCGGGTAAGGACGCGGCGTTGCCGCCGCGCCCTCCCCTAAGAACCGGACGTGAAAGTTGTCCCTTCATCCGGCTCAAGCCGTTACAAAGCTCCGCGTCAGCGGAGCCGGTCAACCTGATTTTGACAACCCAGCTTCATGACGATGAATGCCCAGCTTCTTGAAGAACGCACGGTCTTCAAAGTAGCCGCGCCACTGCGGGTCGAGCGTAAGCGGTGATTTAGGCGCCTCCTGTTGGGGGCGTGGGAGATGCTTGGGGCTTGGCGAGCCGATTGAACTCAAGCGGCCTTTTGGAGCGATTTTTCGCGGGCCTTTTTCCAGTTGAGCGGCGCAAGTTGATCGGGTTTGTTCTGGTTGAAGCAGGCACGGGTGATGGGCAGCCCGGGGCTTGACCAGAAGGAGTGCAAGAGTTATGAAGCATGCCTGGAAGGGCGAGTACTGGAACTCCGGACGGCCATCGGAGTGTCCAGGCCGAAGGCACTAGAGTTTGAAATGAAGACTGACGGAATCAAAGCAGCCACTAAAAGCGCAGCCATGTTTTGTCGCGATTCCAGGATTGACCTGGCGTGGGCGGTACGGAAAATGAACGCAAGATACTACAATACCAGGATCCGACCCCTTTATGGGACGGCGTTAATCAGTCAGCAGCAGTTTGACCCGAATACGCTGTTGCCCTCCGTGCTCTCCTATTATGGGTATGATGGGCACGGTTCTGTGCGATTTTTGATGAACACGAGCGGGGCACTAACAGATACCTACACGTACGATGCGTTTGGGAACTTGATCGCGTCGACTACAGCAACGCCGAATGATTATTTGTATTGCGGACAGCAATGTGACTCGGACCTGGGACTGTACTATAATCGCGCGAGGTATCTGAACCCAGGCATTGGGCGGTTTTGGACGATGGATGGCGACTACGGAAACAATGAAGACCCGCTTTCACTGCACAAGTACCTCTATGCGGAAGATGATCCTGTCAACATGGACGACCCAAGTGGACACAATGGTGATCTCATTTCTTTAGACATCACTATGGACATCGGAGAGAGTCTCGATTCGATGGAAGGTGTAGCGGTCGAAGGCGCACAATCTGAGATGGAAGGAACAGCTATGGAGGCCGAGGCAACCCAGTTGACTGAAATGGGAGAGGCGGCTGGCGAAACGGCAGCGGAGGCTGAGGAAGAAGTGGCCAAAACGACTTTGCGGCAGGCTGGCAAAACTGTTCGAGGGCTGATTGAGGATGCCAAAAAACTATTGAACAAGGCCAAGGAAGATCCAATCAAAGTGATTCCGATGCCACGAGCTATTATTCCAAAGGTGGCCGACAACATTACAGCTGCCTTCCTCATGGGAAAACCGCCTGAACTGGAGCGGTGCTTGCCTGAGCAAGTTGCGCTGAACAGGGAAGACGCAATAGGCCCTTACATTGCCACACACGGTCCTGCTGGACTAGGTAAAAGTCTCGACGAATATCCATTCGCTTCTTCGGTGCAAGGCGGTATCGGAGCAAGGGTCACTCCTGTGCCAGAATGGCAAAACTGGGTGCAGGGTGGCATTATTTCAGCTTGCTACCGAATTGAAGGAATTCTGCCAGAGGAAACTCCATATACAGTTGTTGTAATACCCTAATTTATGCGAGGGTTGATTAAACAACTTGAAGCCGCTCTCTTAGGCAGAAATCCATTGCTGGCCAAAAATCTGCGGCCCGGTTTGTCGCCCGATCAAATTAGTAACGACTTGAAGCGTGCAGGCATAGAGGGCGCACTTGAACCGATTCT
>DASYZW010000195.1:0-1711 GCA_035945915.1 Verrucomicrobiia bacterium
ATAAAAAGTTCCAAAATGATTTTTCAGGACGTGCGCGACGGCTTCATCCTCCGAGAGCCAGGGGGTATCATCCAATGCGCAAACAAAAAGCGGTTGAATGACAGCGCCGTCGGGCTTCTTTTTCGCCGCCAGCCGGACCGCGTAACGCTCGGGTTTTTGTAAAACGAGATGCGCGATTTGAAAAAGCGGGTAGGCGCGGCCGGTGACTTTGATTTGGCGCGCGAGGTGTTCGACGCCCTTTTCATCGGCCAAAAAAGTGACGGCAATTTCGGGCAGCGGGGCGGGAGGTTCGGGCCGGGCCATTTCGCGGCGGGCGGGCCGGCGAAAATCCTTTTTGTCGCCCCGCTTCGGACCGGGCCGGCGGCCGGCATCGCCGCGAAATTCAGAGGGCCGGCCTCTTCGTTTATCGCGCGAGGGTTTTTCGCGTTCTTCGCCGGTAAAATGCTCGAAACGGCCTTTGTCCGGCTTGTCCTGGGCCCAGGCCGGGAGAAAAAGCTTCTCCAAATCCAAATCTGCTTCTGAAAAACCGCTCATGTGATATTGAGAAAAATCCTGCCCTGGGTAACAGGCTTCGTTGGTTGCGCGCTAAGTCTTCGAGCGGTTATGAATGTTCAGCCACCGTTGTCGCCGATGGCCTCGACGGGGCATCCTTCCTTGGCCTCTTTGCAGCGGGCTTCTTCTTCCGGCGATGCGGGTTGCTTGTACACAAAGGAGTACCCTCCGTCATCATTGCGTTTGAAATTGTCAGGCGCCGTCTCGCGGCACAGATCGCAGTCAATACACTGGTTATCCACGTAGTATTTTCCCGCGATATTTTCGGGATATTTATTTGCAACGTCGGCCATAAAATTCTTTGGGGAATATGACGGTTATCCAAAAGGGTGGCAAGTCAATTGTGCGGTGGCGTCGCCGCGCATTGATGACCAGGCCGGATTAAGCTGTTCCGGGCTTCCGGCTGCGCTTTGCCTTTTCAGGCGAGAGGAGGGCTGTTTCGATGGACGACCGTAACTTTCCGGCCTTTATTTCCGATTCACGGAGCTTTCTTTTGCTCGTTTGAATCCGTGTCCTCAGGCTTTCCAAGTCATTTTCGAGTTTCGAGCTTTCTTTTCCCATAACCCGAATACCTTGGTACCCTAATTGAATTCGTCCGTCAACTCTGTTGGGTTAGGAAAACTTTTAATCAAACTCCTCAATTTATGCCGACTGTTTATGTTTGACGGTCGATGATAAAAACGCGAGAAATAGGAAGCCGTGAAATCAAAAAACCTGTTTCCGGGCATTTGTGTGGCGTTGCTGATTGTCAGCGAACTCTTTCTGGTTTCCGCGAACCGTCAGAAGAGCATTGCGCTGGCGCAGTTGACCCAGGCGCGGCAGCAGGCGGCCGACTTGCAGTCGCAACTCACGCAGGCCACCAATTCCGTAACGTCGGACGAAGCGGCGGAAATAGCGCGGCTGCGAGCGGACAACCAGGATGTTCCGCGGATGCGAAACCAGATCCTGCAATTGGAAGCTGAGAACCGCAAATTATTGGAGCAATTGGGCGCTACGCGCCAGGTCGCCCGGCAGCAGCAGGAACAGTTGCAGGAGACCGAGGCGGAGAGCGAACAGGCCGCCGCGGACCAGCAGGCTGCCGCGGACCAGCAGGCCCAGGCAGTGGAACGCATTGCCGCGCAACAACGCAACCAATGCATCGCCAATCTTCGCCTGATTT
>DASYZW010000196.1:0-4908 GCA_035945915.1 Verrucomicrobiia bacterium
GATCATTGACGGAAAGGTCAAACCCGAGCAGTTACGACTCCTGCTGGATACAGAAATTGAACAGCTCGAGATCGAGTCGACCGCCCCCATCAACGTTCTGGCAAAAACCGCAGATTCGATGCCCGGTTTCGGCATCGTTGCCGCCGTTCTCGGGATCATTATCACCATGGCTTCCATTGCGGGGCCGGTCGAAGAAATTGGCGTCGAAGTGGCTGCCGCGCTGGTTGGCACCTTTCTGGGTATTCTTCTGGCTTATGGCTTTTTGAACCCGCTGGCGACCAACCTTGAATTTATTACGGCCGCCGAATTGGAATATGTCCGGTGTATCGCTTCCTGTGTGCTGGGATATGCCGGTGGCATGGCGCCGATTACCGCGGTAGAATTGGGACGCCGGCGTTTGAGCAGCGATATGCGGCCCTCGGCCGAGGAGATGGAAGAAATGTTTAAATCCATAAAGCCGTAGCTGCCCGATGAAAAAACCACATCGAGATCATGGCGTCTGGAAGGTGGCCTACGCTGATTTTACGACCGCGATGATGGCTTTGTTCCTTTGTCTTTGGCTGACGTCGCAGGACCAGAAAATCAAAGATGCTGTGGAGCGGGCGTTTCGAAACCCGTTTTCCTCCGTTACCAAGGAATCCGTTGGCATTATCCCGAGCGCCGACGCCAATGCCACGTTCCAGCAGCAGGGCCATTTCCAGTCGGTTTCGGCCGTCGAGATGGAAACCATGCGGCATTTAAGCGATGATTTGAGCCGACTGCTTAAGCAGGATGAAAACGTAACGTCCGTTAAGATCGACCTGACCCCGGAAGGATTGAATATCAATATTTTCGACCGATCGCAAAAACCGATTTTTAATCCAGGCACCGCGAACTTTACCGATTACGGATCCTGGGTATTCAGCACACTGGCCTGGGAAATTGCCCGTTACACGACGTTTCGAATCGAATTGGAAGGCCATACGGAATCGAAAAATGAAAATGGAACCAGCGCGCGCGACGGATGGGATTTGTCCACCGATCGCGCCAACGCCGCGCGCCGGGTGCTGGTCGAAAATGGCGTGGTCGACAAACAGATCTCAAAAATATCGGGTTTCGCGGACCGGGTTCCAATGGAAGGATACGGGCCTACGGATGAAATTAATCGGCGTGTTACGGTCCTGCTCAAACTCAAAGAGTCCGTTGACGCCCTTTCCAGCACGCCGGAAGGGGATCGACCTACTGAAATCCCAAATGACACCCAATCGAACTGATGAATTTGTTCCTTTGGTCTCGGGCACGCCATCGAACGGCGAACGGGACTTCCAAATTACCGTTATCCCCCAAAACGGTAAATCTCAACCATTCCAATCGCTTCAGAAAAGGCATTCTTCTGGAGTCGATGGGAACCTCTGTGAGCCGCAGTTGACCTTCCAGCGGGACGGAAACCGGATTACGAGTATCCGGGTCCAGTGCAGTTGCGGTCAAACTCTCGAAATTGCCTGTGAGTATGAGGATCCGGCAAAGCGATAGGCGGTTGCCGGGAACCCGGCAAAATCTGCTTATACCTCGGGAATCTTTTTCCGCAAGGCGTCAAAATCCAACGAAAACTTGAAAAAAAACCGCATGGCACATGTGCTGCTCAACAGCACTGGTTATGGATGTGAGCCTCTATCAAGCCGCTGCCGCGATGCACGCTACAGCACAATGGCAGGACTTGATTGCCGAAAATCTGGCGACGTCGCAGGTGCCGGGCGGCCGTAAGCGCGAAATCGTCTTTTCTGACGTCATGGCTGGCCGGAACGCGGCTGTGCCTGGGAATCCAAACTTTTATATTCCCTCGGCAACCACAGTCACGAATTTCCAGCCGGGCG
The DNA here is from genome assembly GCA_035945915.1 of Verrucomicrobiia bacterium. GTDB lineage: Bacteria > Verrucomicrobiota > Verrucomicrobiia > Limisphaerales > UBA11358 > UBA11358. The sequence goes on from DASYZW010000196.1 coordinate 1,854, forward strand.
AACTTCACGCCAGCAGCAACCCGATGGACTTCGCGCTCGACGGCCCCGGGTTTTTTACAGTTCAATTGCCGAACGGACAGACGGCCTATACGCGTGGAGGGCAGTTCGAGCTCAATGCGCAGGGCCAACTCGTCACCAACCAGGGTTATCTCGTCATGGGTGCCGCTGGCCCGTTGCAATTCAATCCTAATAGTTCCGATCCCATTACGATTTCAGCGACCGGGGAAGTCAGCCAGGGCCAGCAACAAGTTGGAAAATTGAACCTGGTTGAATTCGACAACCCGGGCCTATTGACCGTGATCGGCGCCGGGGATTTCCAATCAGGTAATTCGGTTGCGACGCCTCACGCGGCGACTTTGACCAAAGTCCGACAAGGTTTTCTCGAAGCGGCCAATAGCTCGCCAACCAGGGAAATGTCCGGCATGGTCACGGCCATGCGGGCTTTCGAAGCGAATCAAAAGGTCATGCAAGCCGACAGTGACCGGATGAGCCGGACCATTACCGAGCTCGGAGGCATCTCGTAATAAGTTGACTTATGCTCAGATCACTTTACTCCGCAGCGGCCGGGATGGAATCCCAGCAAATGAACCTGGACGTGATTTCCAACAATCTGGCGAACGTCAACACGACTGGTTACAAAGAGAGCAAGCTGCAATTTCAGGATTTGCTTTATCAGACAACGCGCGCGGCTGGATCACAGCAGGGCGGGGGCAATCAACTGCCGAGCAGCCTGCAGATCGGGCAGGGGGCAGTTCCGATCGCTACTGAACGCATTTTCACCCAGGGCGACCTTTCGCAAACCGGCGGAAACCTCGATATCGCGATTCAGGGAGCCGGTTTTTTTCAGGTTCAAATGCCCGATGGAACTTTGGCTTATACTCGCGATGGCGCGTTCAAAACGAATGCCGAAGGCCAAATCGTTACCAGCGATGGTTACCCCGTGCAGGGCGGGTTCGAGCCGGTCCCGGCCGGCACGACCAATATCACTATTTCAGCCACGGGTGCCATTACCTACACGACGGCCAGCGGCATAACAAGTTCGCAAATACAACTGGCCAATTTTAATAATCCAGGCGGCCTGCAAGCGATTGGTCAAAATCTTTATACGGAAACTGAGGCTTCGGGTACCGCCGAATTGGGACAGCCTACGCAAAACGGTCTGGGAGAATTGCAGCAGGGTTACCTCGAGCTTTCCAACGTGAGTGTCGTCCAGGAAATGGTCAATCTCATCCTGGCCCAGCGCGCCTACGAAGTAAATTCCAAGGCCGTCCAGGCCGCGGACCAAATGATGCAGGACAGCAACAATCTTCAACGGTGATGATCCTTCTCCATGAACTTTGCCTGGCGTCGCAGATGGCTGCAAACCGGGCTGCACTTCTGCGGCGCAGTAGTTATTGGCGGCTGGCAACAGCAGTTTTTGCGTTTCTCTGCCTGTGCCGCAGCATTCACGCATCTCAATCGCTTGCCCTTCAGTTGGCACCCGCCGCCCAGGTGACAGGAAAAGGCGTTTACTTCCAACAGTTGGTCACGTCCACCGAGCCAATGCCCGAAGTGCGCCTGTGCGATGCCCCGGCGATCGGCGCAACTCTTGAACTTTCACGGGGCCAAATCAACGATCTTCTGGCGGCAGCAGCGCCTTCATGGATGACGACCAATTGGACGGGCGCTGATAGTGTTCGCATCGTTCGCCGCAGTCGAACCTTAAATGAAGCGGATGCCGTCGCTCTTTTGACTGCGAAGCTTCAACAGGATTTTGTGAAAGACCAGGGAGAACTGGAATTGGATTTCACGCAGCCGTGGGATGCGCCGGTCGTACCGGATGAACCGCTAAGCGTAAAGATTTTGGAAACGCCCACAGCGGGTGTTTCGCCTTTCTTCATTGTGCGTTTTCAATTGTGCACCGCGACTGAAACTGTCGGCATGTGGGAGGTTTCGGCGCGGGCGCATGTGTGGCGGGATGTCTGGGTTGCGCATTCTGACCTTGTGCGAGGCGAAGTGGCAGGCGATGCGGACATCATTCGCGACCGGCGAGATGTCCTTTCCGCCCACGAACCGCTTGCGGATTTCTCGCCGGGCGACAGTACCCTGGAACTGGCGGAGGCGGTTCCGGCGAACAACATGCTGTTTGCTCGCGACTTAAAACTTCGAACTGTGATTCATCGGGGCCAGGTGACGGACGCCGTCTTGCGGGACGGCGCGCTGAGTATCATGATGAAAGTCGAGGCGCTGGAAGACGGCGCGCCCGGCCAGATCATTCATTTTCGAAATCCGACTTCGCAACGCAACCTTTCCGGCAAAGTGTTGGATGAAAACACGATTGAGGTCTCGCTATGAATACAAAATCCGCGGTCAAAAATTTGTTCGTCGTGGCGGCCCTGGCGGTTCTACTGGTTCCCGCCTTGGGGATCGGTCAGTCGCTATGGTGCGATGGAACATCCAAATCCATATTTTCGGATAAACGAAGCTTGAACGTCGGGGATATTCTCACAATTGCAATTTCGGAAAGCAGCACGGCAAATAAAAATAACGCGACCTCGACGCAGCGAAAATCCAGCCTGTCGGCTGCAATTACGGCTTTTCTTTATCCGGCCGGAGCGACACCACTTTTGACCAAGAGCGGCACGCTTCCCGCCATGGCCTACAATTCCGATCACACTCACAACGGCAGCGGCACTATCAGCGACTCGGAAACGATCGTGGCCCAAATCGCAGTCCGGATTCTGGATGTCCTGCCCAATGGAAATCTCGTAGTCGAAGGAAAACGGGAAACATCCTTTAGTAATGAAAATCAAACCATAGTCCTGCGTGGCGTAGTTCGGCCTGAGGACGTCCTGAGTAATAATACGGTCTTCAGTTACAACGTCGCCGATGCCACGATCCAAATTATCGGGAAAGGAACCGTGTCCGATAGTCAAAACAAAGGATGGTTCAACCGGATCTGGGACAAAATCAATCCATTCTAATGATTTCACACCGATTGATTAAAAACCAGGGGCGGGAGCACGCAAGTCGCGCTAAAAGCGCGCTCTTGTGGTCTTTGGGTGTCTCGCGGTTC
>DASYZW010000197.1:0-2600 GCA_035945915.1 Verrucomicrobiia bacterium
AAAACAACTAACTAAATGACCCGATTTTACTGTCCGCTTTTTCGAGGCAAGCCCACCTCAACGATGTAACAATGTAACACGAATCCCAACTTCAATGCACATCCCATCTGTGCCGCTCTGTGTTCATCTGTGGCTTCAAAACGCAATTCTCCGTCCTCACAGTTTCCAGTTCAAAATTCAGTTCATTCTGTTAATCCCTTGCGAGGCCGACGTTCGGCCCAAATCCCTTCGTTTCCTCCTTCCTCCCTAAAATTTGTCAATTTCCCAGCAAAATCGACATTTTGAGCTTCGTTTCTTGGTTGCATTCCCTACCCTAAAAAAATGTGTCGCTACGCCAGTCAGCTCCGATTCCCCAGTTCGCCGTCCACAGTCAATGCGCCAGGAGTGGCTCCTCCGTGGCCAAAACGCATCTTCAAATTTGCTATTTGTGATCTTTGAGGCCTTTGCGGTTAAATCCTCCGTCTTCTCGGTTTCCTCTTGTTCAAAATTCAGTTCATTCTGTTAATCCTGTCCAAAATCCCCTCCATGAAAACTAAACAGGCCCGAATCACTGATTCGGGCCTGCGTTCAGTGGCGGATGGCGGCGCAGTTGTGTGCTGCCGCCGTAGTGTCGTTACGGATTGCAGAGCTGGAAGAACGCGTTGGGCGTTCCAGCCGGGATGTCGTTGGTGGTTACCAATTGCAAATAGGCGCCGGCGCCGTTGAGAATCAAATCGTCTGTCGGCGTTACCCAGGGTCCCTGAAGATTCGAGGATTCGCGCAGATGGAAGCCGGCGGCCGGCGTGTTCCATTTCAACCAAAGCGCGGCATTGGTCGGATTGATGAATACTCCCAACGGTCCTGTGGCCATAAAATTGTACCAGAGGTTGGTATTTAAGGTCGTGTCGGCGGTAAAATTATCTGTCACGGCGGCGGGCACACCGGTCAGGGAGAATTGTGAATAGCAGACGGCATCATTGAGCGCGGCACTGTTGTTTGGCTGCATTCCCAGGTACAGGTACATGCCGGGGGTCCTGCTTTCGGCAAAGTACGGGGCATTGGTGAAGACAAAGCTGCTCGTGTTGCCATCGGGCGCGGTCATCGTGCAATTAGAGTCAGAAGTAAAGGTGACGCTCCAGGTTCCGAGAGCGGTCCCAGTGTTGGTCACAGTTCCAACGAGTTGATCCGCGGAGTTGCCACCGGGTTCATTGACCTTTGAGGTAAAGCTCATCAAGGTTGAACCGGCGCCCTGTTGGAGCCAGACGATCACACAATTGGTTTCATTCCAATCGAGCGCGTTGTCATAGGCCGCGGGATTTGGCGCCATCATCATATAGGCTTCGCAGGCGTATTCGGTGGCGGGATTCTGGGGAAAGCCATCGATGGTGAAGGAGTACGTAACGGGATTGGCCGCGGTGGCATGTCCGACCCATGAAACGCCATTGCTCGCAACCAAACACGCTTGCTGCCGATCATAGAGGCCGGGAGTGCTGGCGAATACATTCAGGCCGGGAGTCGGTTTAACCGGCAGTTGAAGAGTAGGTGGCGGGGGCGGTGCGGCTGAACCTTCAAACCACACATTGCCCACCCAGAAGTAGGCGGTCGAGTTGGCGGGAACATCCGCCGCAGTGCTGAGCCATTTTTTAAACAGGATGCCGACACCGCCGTCGATGCCGGACGCGCTGGGATTGATCGGAATCGTAACCGTCACCCACCCGTTGGACGCGGCATCGGGTATGTTGACGTAGCCCAGCGTGACGGGTTCAGGAGACGTGGTCCCCAGACCGGCCACCTGGACATCCAGGCCCAGGCCTACGCCGTTGGTATTGGGGTCGCTGTTGCTCAGCCCGGGATTGATGGAAGTAACGTTATTGAACTGATCAATACCAACTGTGGAATTTACTGTGTCCCATAGAACATCAAAATGAACGGCTTTATACTGTGAGAGGGGCACGCCGACGGGATTTCCATTGTACCACAGATTATCGTAAGGGCCGGGGACGATAACATCTTCCATGGCATTGACCTGGCCCGAATCATTCTCGCTTAGGTTCACGTAGATATAGCACGAATCGTCGCCGGGACTGGCGAGGGGGTCTGGGGTACTTGGATCGAATAGCATGAGCGAACCGCCATACCAAACGGCACAACCGCTCGGTGTCTGTGAGGCCGTATTGCCGTTTGCGGTGAACGCGTTGACGTAGAAGTTGGTTGTTTGGGCGGTGGCCAGGCTGGCGGCGCCCAGGAGCAGGGCGGCCGCGGCCAGTCCGTGAAACGTTATCAGTGGGTTTCTTTTCATAGTTTTTCGGTAGGGGTCAATAATGAGTGGCTGGTGAAAGCTCGCCGGTTTTTCCCGGACGGGAATCGTTGATTAAACGACAATGAAAACCATTTATTGGCATAGGTCGTTTCAGGCTGTTTGAAAAAAGATACACGATTGCGCGGAACTGTCTTGTCACGAAAAGAAGGGACAAGGAGCAAATAGCGCCCCGAATGCCAGCATTCCGCATTTTATATCCAAAACAACCTAGCAGCCCGTTAAAGAATGCCATTTTTTTCGACATTCGAGGATGAACTGCCTGGCGGGGTGAGCTGTGACCGTTACCAGGAACAGCACTGCT
>DASYZW010000198.1:0-1511 GCA_035945915.1 Verrucomicrobiia bacterium
ATTCCAGCGCGTGGGCGATGTGCGTCTGTGCCTGGCTTTTGAAAAATCCTTTGTCTCCTCCCTGCCCAAGACAGGAGGCGGTGTCCACGACGAATTTGGCATAGGTCATAAATGGAATGCTGCGGTCGCCGGTGAGATTAAAACAATATGGAGGCGTCCATTGGATCGCCGCGTCGTCGGGACGGATTTGCAGATGAATCAGGTCATGTTCGCGTCCGTAGTGTCGGGCCATCGCCGTCAGCGTTTCCCAATACACTCCTTTTTCATCAATGCACAGCCCACCCCAAGTCGGTTCGTTTTGAAAGACTTGGTGGGCGAGTTGGTTGATGCCGGAACTGGTTTTGCCAGAACCAGTGTCGCCGGTGATGAGCCAGCCGCGACAGAACTGGTTGCGCCACCACGTCAAACGTCCAAGTCGTGCGACACAGTGTTTGCGCCTGCGTGAAGCGAACAAAAGCAAGGCAGCCGTGAGAATCAAAATTATGCCGGCGGCTACGAGAAAATATTTTGTATTTTTCAAAGTGAGAAAGAAATCTGACGGAAGCATTCTCGGACCACACGGAATGAATTGGAGTGTCATGGCCAAGCCCTCCCAATGAGATAACCCGCCATCAGACAGGCGAGCGCCGCAAAAGATGCGGCAGCACGGGTCACTTTTACCATGTTGTGAGTCGGCGGTTGATTTTTAAACAGTCCAATCAGAGTCGCCGTATCTTGCTGAAAAGTCTTGGCGGTCTGGGTGAGCAGGCCAATGTCCGAGCGAAATTGATTAAACGATGGCATTTCTCGACTGCGGAGTGCGTCCCAATGTTTTTGATGAATCCGAAACAACTCGATGAGAAGCAGCGTGGCGTCGTCTTCGCGCAGCTTGTGTTGCTCGCGCCATTGCGCAACAGCTTGCGTAAATTCCTCATCAAAGTCGGGCGGTTTTTCTTTTGCGCTCATGATTTGGTGGGCAGCAAAAGGCCGGTGGCAGATTCGATTTCAGCGTAGAGCTTCCGTTGCCAAGTTTGCAGCCGTTGACGGTCAAGCAGGCTGAACGCTGGATGCTTCGCCGCCGCCGTAACCGTCACGTTTTCCTGATTCAACGCCACGACCAGCCAGTCTTGCAGTTGAGTCATGGCAATTTCCTGCCCACCGAGTTTATCCTTGAGGAGTGAACGCACTTCGGAAGCCTCGAACAATTCAAAACTGTCGCTGTGTGCCGCGTTGCGGACAACGACATAACCACACTTTTTCCCGAACTGGTCGGCAATCCGCTGAACTTGATCCACGCTGTCCGCTTCGTGGTTCACCGGCATGACAAAGGTGAGTGCTACATTCATGGCGGACAACACGGCGGACAGGTCAATTACTGTGAAGAAATCAATGAACAATTCAGTGGAAGCAGCGCGACAATCCATCACGACCAGATTTGACTTTTCCAGGGCGCTGAAAATGCCGTCCAGCCCGCGCCGGTCTGCAAGGTCGAGGAAATGGGTGTCAGGATGAAATCGTTTAAGCGTCGAATT
>DASYZW010000199.1:0-4663 GCA_035945915.1 Verrucomicrobiia bacterium
AAAGACCGTAATAAGCCAGTTCCGCGGCGTTAGGATGGCCGAAAATGCCAAAGACACCGCAATAATGTTTGGGATAGATTTGCATCGCGCCTACGCTGAATTTTGGCAGAAAAAATTGCGCGGCGCAACTGATAGTCGAACAAATCAGAACGGAATTCCGGCCGGAAAGAATGACGTTGCGGGGCTGGACTGGATGCCAATAGGTTTTTACATTCGCCTTCCGATCAGTGAACCGCAGCAAAAGAGAGATTCATACATATGAAACAATTCTTTCAGATCATTGCGGCGGCGTGCGGCCTGGCGTTCGTGGCCGCGGCGCGGGGCGCGGATGTGACTGTATTTGCGGCGGCAAGCCTGGGTGACAGCCTTAAGCAGATCGCCGCTGATTATCAGAGCAAAACCGGCCACACGGTGGCGTTCAACCTCGAGGCGTCGAGCATTCTCGCCCGCCAGATTGCGGCGGGCGCGCCGGCGGACATTTTCTTTTCCGCCGACGAGACGCAAATGGACCGTCTGGCCGAACGCGGGTTGATCGACCCGGCAACGCGCAAAGATCGTTTGGGAAACGCGCTCGTTGTTGTCGCCCCTGCCGACAGCCCGTTGCAGATTGATTCAGCGGCTGACCTGGATTCGGATGGTGTAAAGCAAATCGCATTAGCCGACCCGAAAGCTGTGCCGGCAGGCGTTTATGCGAAGAAATGGCTGGAACAGTCCGGCGCCTGGGCCGCGGTTGAGCCGAAAGTTGTGCCGACGGAAAATGTGAGGGCCGCGCTGGCGGCGGTGGCGTCCGGCAATGTGGATGCCGGAGTCGTGTATAAAACCGACGCCGCGATTTCCAAAAGCGTGAAAATCGTGTATGAAGTTCCGCGGGCGGACGGTCCGGACATCCGCTATCCCGTGGCTTTGGTAAAAGCGGCGGAACATCCGGATGAAGCAAAACGATTTCTTGAATATCTTGAATCCAGCGAGGCGACGGAAGTATTTGAGCGGTTTGGGTTCAGCGCGCGCAACTGAATGCTACGACAGGGCCGCGCGGCAGCCCGGCACAACGAGGTTAAATCGCCATACGATAAATAAATGAGCGCTGAAGAATGGCAGATTATTTGGTTTACCGCATGGGTCGCGGGGTTAAGCACAATCATAATCCTTCCATTTGGTTTGGCTGCGGCATGGGTGCTGGCGCGACATGATTGGCCGGGCAAGACGCTGTTTGAAACGGTCATTACGTTGCCACTGGTGATGCCGCCAGTCGCGACGGGGCTGCTTCTCCTCACGTGTTTCGGCAACAACGGCATTGGCGGGATGATTCATCGGTATCTGGGATTTCGAATCATTTTTACGTGGCGCGCGGTATTGCTGGCACTGGCGGTAATGTCGTTCCCGCTGCTGGTTCGCTCGGCCCGAACAGCATTCGAGGGAGTTAATCCCCGCCTGGAACAAATTGCGCGGACGTTGGGCGCCGGGAACATCCGGGTATTTTTCACCATTTCCGTGCCGCTGGCGATGCGGGGAATCATCAGCGGAATGCTGCTGGCTTATGCGCGAGCGTTGGGCGAGTTCGGGGCGACGGTCATGGTGGCCGGGAATATAGCCGGCAAGACGACGACGATATCCCTGGCCATTTTCGAATCGGTCCAGAATTTCCAGGATAAGGAAGCATATCGATTGCTTGGGGTATCGGTGGTGCTTGCGTTTGTCGCAGTCTGGGCCGGCGAATGGGTTGTGCGCCGCAAGAAATCCTGAAATGGCCGTCCTGTTAAAAAACATTTCCGTGCCGCTGGCGTCGTTCACGCTCCGGGTTGACGTGGAGATTCGCGGGCGGCTGACGGCGATCTTTGGACCGTCCGGCGCGGGGAAAACGACGCTGCTGGACCTGGTGGCCGGCCTAAGGCCGGCTGATTTCGCATTTGTCCAAATCGATGACCGGGTATTGACAGACACGTCTCGAGGCGTGTTCCTGCCGCCGCGGCAGCGAGGAATCGGGTATGTGCCGCAGGACCTGGCTCTATTTCCCCATTTGACCGTGCGACAAAATCTTCTTTATGGCCAAAAGCCGCGCGAGGGAGCCAATTCATCGTTGAAATTCGATCGAGTTGTGGAGGTCCTGGAAATTCCGTCTCTGGTTCAACGCCGGGTGACGGATCTGTCCGGAGGTGAAAAGCAACGCGTGGCAATCGCGCGCGCGCTGCTTTCGTCGCCCCGGCTTTTGCTGCTGGATGAGCCGTTGGCAAGCCTGGATGTTCCTTTGCGGGCGCGGATTATTCCCTACCTGGCGCGCATCCGGGACGAGTTCGGGGTGCCGATGCTCTACGTGACACACGACCGCTTCGAAGCGCTTGCGCTGGCCGATGAAATGGTTGTCCTGGTCAATGGCACGGTGGCGCAAGCCGGACCGGTGAATGAATTATTCAATCGTCCGGCGAATTCGGCCGTTGCCGGCGTGCTTGCCGTTGAAACGGTTTTGAAAGGGCTCGTCGAAAAAGTTGAAAACGGCCTGGTGACGGTGAGGGTGGGACCGGTTACCCTGGCGGCTGTGGACCAGGATTTTTCATCCGAGCAGCGCGAGGTTTACGCGTGTATCCGGGCGGAGAACGTCGTGATTTTGAAGGGCGCCGCGATCGCGAACAGCGCACGGAATCATTTGCCAGGCGTGGTGCGGATGCTGGGCAACGACGGGCCGTTAATGCGGGTGGAACTGGATTGCGGGGTGCCGCTCACGGCCCTGCTGACGCGGCGATCGTGCGAAGAAATGAAGCTGGCTCCTGGCGATCGCGTTACCGCGCAGGTGAAGGCTCAGCATGTTCATTTGATCGGGCGATTGCCGAATGAAATAAGTTGAATTGGCCAAGGCTACGCTAAGTGATTAATTATAAGGGCAATATAATTTCATTTTTTTTTGACATCTTTATTGAAAAGTGTTTCATGGTTGTAATGAAAATGGCTAATGCTGTTTGAAGTGCCATTGCCGGAGGCCGGGGAGCCCTTGTTTTCGGATTGCGAGGGTCCTTTTTAGGAAATTTAGCAAAAACGGGGAACGGAAAATGAGAATTGGTTTCGAGGTTTTCAATATTGAGTTTAATTGCTCAAGGGCGACAACGAGCAGGGCACTAGAGCAGATACGCGTTGTTTACTCTCGAGGCTTCGCTTTTTTGCTCTGCATGGTTTCTTTCACCGCGCAAGGAAAGATTGGGGATTCGGAAGAACTCAAATCTTTTATCAGTTCCCCACCCATCATTACCAAACTGATTTATTCGCATTACTATCCAGGAAAAACGAAAAAATATCCGCCGGTGTTTTCTTTTGTTGAGTGGCAGCCAGACGCATTCGTACGGATCGAGTCAACAAACTTAAATGATGTAGTTCGGGCTTTAACGGACAAAGTGAGGCGAGGTGAAATCAATGCTCGGTATGGGGGCGTCTACTGGTTGGCAGAGCCTTCGTCGAGGAGCTTTTTCGTTTGGGACAGCGAATTAAATCAGGCCGACTCAAATAATCTCGTATTCTCAAGCGTGTCTGAGTCGTTAGGTGGTCTATCTGACTTGATAAATTTTGGAATAGAACATGCAGAAATTGGCGCAATCCGATGGGAGGGCGATTCGTTTGGCTATACCAATAGCGCGGGTGGTAATACGTGGTTGTTAAGTGGCGAAATGCTCGCGGATAATGGCGGAAGGGCGGAAAGCCTCGATCTTGCGCTAACTCTGTTCCAAAAAGATTATGCAATTCCTCGAAAATGGAGATGGTCTATTGATTATTCCTACGATAAGCCGTTGAGCCTTCGGTACCTGCCAAGCAGAGTGACCACTTCATTAATAGTAGGCGCGCACAAGCAGGTTCTCGACGAATTTCGAATTCTGGAAATCGAGGCGACAAATCAAGCTATTCCCGAATCTTCGTTCCACCCTAGTGTATTTGTCCCCGCCTCCATCTACACGAAGTTTGTCATCACAAACAACGGTGTCGAATATTACGCACTTGGTTCATGGCACATGCAATGGAAACCGAACGATCCGAGGATTCTGCAACCGCATGATCAGCGAATCAAGCACGTTAGAATCATTTATTTCATCTTCGCGGTGATGCTATTTGGTCCGATAATATTTCTTCTCGCAAGAAGAAGGGCATCGAACCAGACGCGGTAAAACTCAACAAAGAAAGGAAATATGAAAGTAAAATGCACAATAAAGACGGCATGTTTGCTCGGCGGCTTGTCGTTTTTCACGGTAACGCTAACCCTAATTGCCCATGCACAATCTTGCTACATGGCCGGTAACACCGTAAATTGTTACGGTGGCAATTTAGGTGACACTTGTTCCGCAGCGAGTCCCAACTGCCCACCTTTCAACGTCAACTACCAAGGGACAGTTACGTCGATAGGTACACGCACGACGGTTACAGGAGCTTCCGGATGCGGATTGGATTCCGTCGGTTACCCAGGGGATTGTGTGTGGGTTTGCACCATAACCGCAGACTGTACAGGTCAGCATGTTCCTGTAGATGTAGATGGGGCGCTCAATGCCAAGCCGGTTTTGTAAAGAAATCTGTGTAAGTGGTTTTTTGTTTTGTTGTTGTTGTAATGTCCCTTGCTCCAATGGCAAGGTAAAGCGAGCAGGGGGCGAGCTGCGAGCCTTAGCTCGCGCCCCCTGCGGTCGGACGGTTGAAT
>DASYZW010000200.1:0-2485 GCA_035945915.1 Verrucomicrobiia bacterium
ATAAAAGCTTTCATTCACCCGGTGGAAATTACCCAATGAAATGGCGATTTCCATGGGCCCGGCCGTCGTCTGAAACTGCCCGACGCGCATGAGGCCAAAACCTTTCAAATCGAAAGTCCGTTTGGACTGGCCCCTGGACAACACAGGCAATTCAGCGCTCCCCAGATTGTGCGACCGGAATAGTTCCTTTCCATCGGCCGAATGCAAATCGAAATAGAACACGGCGGAATCATCCTCCGCATGTTCACGCAGGGCGCGGTCGACTTCTTCCGCTTTCGCATCCGGAGCCAGATTTACGAGGCGCGACAGCATTTCCTTGCTTTCCACATCGAGAAAAAAATCGTTGGCCGCGAGCATTTCACGTCGAATCAGGCCGTAACCAACTGTCGCCGCCACGGCGACGCTCAGGGTCACAACGGCGGAGTAATAATAAACGTGACTGGCGCGCAGCGGCGTCATATCAGTTTGTAGCCCACGCCCCGGAGCGTTTGGAACAGCGGCTCCTTTTCCGCCGGCTGGCGGAATTTGTTTCGCAATTTGGCCACGTAGACATCAACCAGGTTTGTTTCCATGTCAAAATGACTGTCCCATATTTTTTCCGCAATTTGCGTACGTGTCAAAACGCGCCCCGGATGGCCGATGAAAAATTCGAGCAGCGCAAATTCCCTTTGCGTCAGCCGGACCGGAGAGCCTTCGAGCGTCACCTCCCGTGTGAGCAAATCGATACGGATGCCGCGATGTTCCAGCGTTGTCTTTCTATTTGAGCTATTACGGCGCACCAAAGAACGAATCCGCGCGAGCAGCTCACCGAAGCTGAATGGTTTTGCCAAATAGTCGTCCGCACCCAGGTTTAAGCCGGCAATGCGGTCATCCACTTCGCGTCGGGCGCTTAAAATTAAAATATAGGCGGGCATTTTCCGTTGCCGCCATTCCGTGAGTAATTCGAGCCCATTGCCATCCGGCAAATTGAGGTCCAGGATAATCACGTCAAACCCATTGACCGCGACAGCCTCGCGGGCTTCCTGGCAACTACGTCCCCAAACGCAGGTATAGGCCACCTCCTCCAGGCCGTTTTGAACGAACTGGCCAAGTTTTCGGTCGTCTTCTACCAACAGAACTTTCATCAGGGTCTCTCCGTATATTGTTCGGGCCGCACCATAGCGTCTAGCTTTTCTGCGCCCGATATTTCGCGGATATCTTATTAAACTCCTTCAAATACCGGCGACAACCGGAGCGCGAGACTTTCGGGAAACTCTCACCGCTGGTCACGGCATTCAAACACTTGAATCCATCGCATTGGCCGGCCCCGGAAATCAGCAGGAAAATGCCCGATGCTTTCAACGCTCTGAAATTCTGAAACCAATTCGTCCGGCGGCTTTGCCGGGTCAGGCGCGGGCCCGCCCGTATGTTTGTCCATCGGGATAATCTCGAAGAAAATTGCATTGTCGCCTTTGCGTTTCCAAAAGTCGTATTCCGGCCAGTAGTGGAATTCGGTTATCGGCTTATCGGAATCCCAACAGTAGGCAACCGGTTTGCCGGCAACCGCTGCTTGCGCATCCGGCAAATAAAACGAAACTTCGCTCGTAGTGCTATAGTCCGGGCAGATTATGAAAACGGGTTTGCCTTCCCTGGCTAAATTGTCCCGGGCCTGTCCGGCGATGCGCGCCGTTTCGCGCCAACCCCGAATCCGGTGCAGCGGATCCATTGACACGGGCAAATTATGGCCCGTCAAGGCTTTAACGACACCGGTGTCGGTCAGAAATATCATTGCGACTAAGCCTATTGCCAGCCCGGTGTAAAACGTTCGGCGAACCCAAAGCCGATCCCACCTCGGCGCCCAATACAGGAGCATGACAAACATCAGGGGCAAAACGGCGGGAACGATCCAATTGGGAAGCACCCGGGCGTGGAAGGATTGCAACGTGTAGGCAAATACAAGGGGCGCGCCCATGCTAAAGAAGTAAACCATCTTCAAATCCCGGGGTTTCATCCGCCAAAAGGCGACACTCGCCCAGACCATTCCCACGAAAAACACCGGGTTCAGCAACGCAAATTCCGCCCCGATGAATTCCAGCAAGTAACGCGTGGTAACGTGAGAGATATCGGCAAAATCCGCGCGTCCACCGACATGCGTAACGGTGACCCAATGGTTTTGCGCATTCCAAATCAGAACCGGCAACGCCAGAACGACGTTTGCCAGCAACGCCAAATAGGGGCCGGGTCGGCGCAAATGAACACGCGCCGGACGCCACAAAATGAAAAACACGGCCCAACATAGCCACTGGAAGAGCGCCGTATATTTGCTTAAAAAGCTTATTCCCATCCAAACTCCAACCCAGATCCAATGCGTCGAGCGTCCGTCGGGCTGGATGGCGCGCCAACCGGCCAGCATTGCCATCGTCCAAAAGAGCACATTCAAGGGATCGATCGTCATGAGGCAGGAACCTACCAATAAAAGCGGCGTTGCGTTTGTGATCAGGACCAG
>DASYZW010000201.1:0-3011 GCA_035945915.1 Verrucomicrobiia bacterium
TATGATACAATTCGCTTCTACTGGAGGTTGGATATGAATACTGCGGTGCGACTGGTGATTTTCCTCACATGTGAATAGGGTTCGGCCATTGCCATCCGAAATCTGAAATTGTGGGCAGCAAAAGGGCATTACTCGTTCAGGATGCCCCATCAGTACCGATTCCATAGGGTGATCGTAATCGGTGTCAAACGTCAATTCGATTCGACCGATGCATGTCGGCTTTTGCCACTTGAGTGTGACGGACGGATTTGCGTCCGAAAATTCGGCAACCCAGGCATTGGGCTGACGTGTTGGCCGGGTAATGCCGTTTGTCAAATTATGAACGGAGAAAATAGCGAGCGGCGGCTCAACGGTGATGGCAAAATTCTTTCCTCCGGGACGACGCATGGGCGTCCAAAATTCAAAAGTGTCTATGCCAATATCGGGCGGCGGAATCTGGGTCGGGGACGCGGTGACGGATTTGTTGCCGTTATGCGAGAGCGACATAATACCGGTGAGTCGCTGGTTACTCAGATGAACGCCGACCTGGTCGTTTCGTTTCAGGCAAATAAACACGAAGCGCGGCTCATCAATCGTCGTGTCAAAGTTCAATTCGACACGCTGATTTCGCCCGGCGGGCAATAACCACTCCATTCTTTTCAACGTAACGTCCGGGGTATGGTTTTCCAACTTGCTGCTGTAACGGAGTTCGGCCTGCAACTTGGTGGCGACCGCGGCATCCACCGTGAGCGTCACGCGTGGCAGGCGCCCTCTCGGTACGGGAACTGCCATGGCCCAGGAAGAATTCAAGACCAGCGTCGTACCATCTGGTTCGAGCGATTTCAGTTTTAGTTCGCTCGACGCTTTGATTTGCGCCATTTGGGCGAGATCTTCCGGATCGTGAAGCGCCATCCCGGGAATGTATTGGCCGGTGCGCAACAGTTCGCGCTGTAATTCACCGATGATTTTTTCGTCGGCTATTTCCGCCGGCCTTAAGTTCTTGCGGCGGCAAAGGACCGCCGCCATTGCCACGGCTTGTGCGTTGTGAGCGCATGTGGCCATGACGCGACAGGATCCAAATGCGATATGCGACGCGCTGATGATTCTTCCAGCAAGGAAAAGGTTTTTGATGTTGCGGCTATAAAGACAGCGATAGGGAATTTGATAAACCCCCTTGCTATGCCATTGGGCGCAGCCGGGTTTTTCGCTGAACACCCCGTCGGCCGGATGTAAATCAATTGCCCAGCCGCCGAACGAAACTGCGTCAGCATGATGCCGTTGTTCGACGATGTCCATCTGAGTGAGCATGTAATCGCCCTCGAAACGGCGGCTTTCGCGCTTGCCGGGAATCGTGCCGACCCACTCCAGTGTCAGCGTTTCGGCCTTGGGAAAATTGCCGGAGTTTTTGATATAGTCCCAGACACCGTAGGCAATTTTCCACAACTCCCATTTTATTTTCTCCGTTTCATGCACCGTGTCGAAGGCGCCGCCCCACTCAATCCACCAAAGACGGCAGCCGAAATCGTGCACGTTAAAATCGCGGAAGCGCGGGATGCGAGTTATGTCTTGAAGCGCAAAACTCGGCGGAACAAATTTCACTGGCCGCCCCGCGTCCTTGGAGTAAAAATAAACCGTGTGCCCGAGCAATTCTCCGTTGGGTTTCGCCGGCGCAAATTTTTCCCCAAATTGGGAATAAGATTCGGAGCCGATGCGAAACGCGGCCCCGGAGAGGAAACCGACAATGCCATCACCCGAGGCGTCACAGAACAGTGGTGCGTTGATTTCGTAGGCTGTGGAATTTTGCGAGCAAAACGCGCGCAATGATTTGATGGTATCAGCGTCATGTTTTTCCGCTTCATAAACCGCCGTGTTCAACAGCAAGGTGATGTTAGGTTCGCTGACAGTCTTTTCGAGAAGAATCGAGTCCAGCACGAGCGGATTGCCCTCGGGGTTGCGGTAGATGTTTTCCACGAGGATTTCGTCAATGACACCGCCTTCCCGCGCCCAGCGGTTGTTGTTTCCCATGTGCGATGTTGCGCCGAGAATCCACAGGCGGACTTCGCTGGACGCATTTCCCCCCAGCACGGGGCGGTCCTGGATGAGGGCGATCTTCAGACCCGCCCGGGCCGCGGTAATGGCGCAACATAGTCCAGCCATGCCACCACCAACAATGGCCAAATCGCAATCCAACCGCTCGAGCTTCAGCGTGCGTCGTATTGTGGGCTCGGCTTTAATCATTGATGCCAACTTCCCTGGCAGGCTTTAATCAAGCGCTTCCAGTTCTGTCATTTACCTTATCACCAAACTCACGATCACCGATAGTGATGTCGCGTTTGAAATCTACGTTTTTGCGTCGGCGGGCAGGAATAACAGCCGTCGTTGATGCAATTACTGCTGTAATTGGACATTCGAAGGAAGACGGCTCCGCTGGACTTTGCCAACCCACAGGATGATCCAGGCAAGTGGATGGAGGAAGGCCATGATCAGAAACCATTCCCGGTATCCCGGGCCTTGTACCAGCGACAACAGGTGTCCAAACAGAAATTGTATCGCCTGGTCCAAAAATCCAGCCGGATGCGTTAAAGGACCCGAAATCATAGCGGCGACAATCGTGTTCATGATCATGCCGCCGAGCGTGCTGCCGGCGGCGACTACGCTGAAGACTGTCCCGACGGAATGGCTGGGCACTACATCCACGACCAGCGAGCTAAGATTGATCAACCACGCGAGTGCGGCCAGGATCACGATGACGGTGATGAGCATCGCGGCGTGAGTGCCAGCCACGTGCGTAATCATCGGCGACAATGGCAGCAGAACAGCGCAGCCCAACATGACCCACATGCGGCTCTTTGCCGGTAGGACGCCTCGCCCTATCAGCCGCCCGGAAAGCCAGCCTCCTAAAATGCTGCCAACGCCTGCTGCCGCATAAACGATCCAGGTGATTTTAAGTTGTTCCTGGGAAAGATGACGTTCCGTATTCAGATATTTGGCGAACCAGAATTGATAGAAATACCAGACCGGGTCTGTAATCA
>DASYZW010000202.1:0-2139 GCA_035945915.1 Verrucomicrobiia bacterium
ACAAAAAAGGAGTTCGAGAACAAACGGCAATCCGTCGATCTCGCCTTTTTGCGCCAGGGCATCACGTTCAACGTATATGGCGACTCCGCCGGCGCCGAAAAGATTTTCCCTTTCGATTTACTGCCGCGCATTATTCCGGCAAGCGAATGGGAAATGCTCGAACGCGGACTGGTGCAGCGCATCACAGCGCTCAACCTTTTCCTGCACGACATTTATCACGAACAAAAAATTCTCAAGGACGGAATCATCCCTCCATTTTACGTGCTTTCCGGAAAGCATTTTCGGCGCGAGTTCGTGAACTTTAACGTCCCGCGCGACATCTACATTCACGTTTGCGGAACAGATTTAATCCGGGACGACAAAGGAAATTACCTGGTGCTGGAGGACAACGGCCGGTGTCCCAGCGGCGTGAGTTACGTGCTTGAGAATCGTCGCTCCATGAAACGCACTTTCCCGGTCATGTTTGAAAGGGCGGGAGTGCGGCCGGTGGAACATTATCCGCACGAATTGCTCAAGATGCTCCACTACATCGCGCCTTCCGCAGCGGCCGCGCCTACTGTGGTCCTGCTTACCCCTGGTTGTTACAATTCCGCCTATTTTGAGCATACCTACCTGGCGCGCCAAATGGGTATCGAAATTGTCGAAGGCCGCGACCTGCTCGTCCGCGATGCCCGGGTTTTCATGCGCACAACCAAAGGCCTCCAGCCGGTCCACGTCATTTACCGCCGGATCGACGATGATTTCCTGGACCCGACCGTCTTTCGACGGGACTCGATGCTGGGTGTCCCGGGCATCGTCCAGGCGTATCGCGCCGGGAACGTTTCCCTCGCGAATTCCATCGGCACCGGCATCGCCGACGACAAGGTCATGTATTATTTTGTTCCGCGCATGATTAAGTATTACCTGGACCAGGACCCGATCATTCCCAATGTGCAAACCTATCTGGCCAGTGAAGAAGCCGATAAGACCTATATCCTCGAGAACCTTGATAAACTCGTCGTTAAGGCCGCCAACGAATCAGGAGGCTACGGCATGTTAATGGGGCCCAAGGCGACAAAAGCCCAAATTGGGGATTTCCGGAAAAAAATCGAATCCGAACCGCGTAACTTCATCGCCCAGCCAATGATCTCGCTTTCGCGGCATCCGACCCGCGTGGACGGCGAGAACTATTTTGAAGGACGCCACGTGGATTTGCGGCCTTACATTATTTACGGTGAAAAAATCGTGGTTGCGCCCGGCGGCCTGACGCGGGTCGCGCTCCGGCGCGGGTCGCTCGTCGTCAATTCCTCCCAGGGCGGCGGCAGCAAAGACACCTGGGTGCTGTACGGTGACCGATAACTATGCTGAGCCGCGTTGCTAATTCCCTCTATTGGATGTGGCGCTACATCGAGCGCGCTGAAAATATCGCGCGCATTGTCGACGTCAATTTGCAATTGCTCCTGGACTTCCGCAACCTGAATGAGGAACGACTCGCGTTGTATTGGCTGCCGATCGTCCAAACCACCGGCGATGAAAAGCAATTCTTCCAGTTGCATAAAAAGGCCACCGGAAATGCGGTGACCGAATTTCTCGTGTTCCAAAAGGAAAATCCCAATTCGATCGTTTCCTCAATTTGCCAGGCGCGGGAAAACGCAAGGATGGTTCGCGATCAAATCACCATCGAATTCTGGGAGGAACTCAACCGCCTCTATTGGTTCGTCATCACGGCCCAGGCGCGCAAGGTGTGGAACGAAAGCCCCAGCGAATTTTTTCAACAGATTAAAAACAGTTCCCTGCTGCTCAACGGCCTCAGCAACGCGACACTGATCCACAATGAAGGCTGGTGGTTCTCAAAGGTCGGAGAATTTATCGAGCGCGCAGACAAGACCTCCCGCATTCTCGACGTGCGATATCAGCCTCAGCCAAAGGGCGCGCCGGCGCGCAATAGCGAGAAAGCCGGGGAAACCGACGCCCTTGAGTGGTCGGCCATTTTGCGCTCGTGCAGCGCCTGGGACGCCTATAAATCCATTTGCGGAGCCGAAGTGAACCCCAAGCTCGTGGCGGAATTTCTTCTGTTTAATGTCGATTTTCCGCGATCGGTGCGTTTTTGCGTGGCGGAATTAAACCACGCACTGCGGCGGATCTCCGGGGTCGCCGAAG
>DASYZW010000203.1:0-2922 GCA_035945915.1 Verrucomicrobiia bacterium
CCGGTGCCGATGTCCTGCACGCCGAGGCGAATCTCGATGCTGCCATCGGAATTGATTTGGGCTTCGCCTTGCGTGTCCCGGTTGCCGCGGCCTCCCGGCCAGTTTGCGCCGGCGCAGCCAAGCCCGGTCTTAATAACGCCCGGCGAGCTGCCCGGTTTGCGATATTTTTCCTTCCAGCCGATCGTTGCCGCGCCGACTTTATATTCGTTGCGGCGGATTTCAACCGGGTCATTGATCAGCCGGAATTCCACCGGATCCATCCCAAGCTTTACGGCAAGATCGTCCATGGCGCACTCCATTCCAAAGGAGGCGGGCGGATTGCCCGGGGCGCGGAAGGCGCGCGAAGAACCCGCGTTGAGGGCCACGCTCCTTTGGGACGAGCGGGAATTGGAGACTTTATAGAGATAGGGAGCGGGAATCGTTGCGCCGCCGCCGCCACCTCCGGAATCGCCGCCGGCGCCAATGCCCGCGGTGCCGTAATTTTCCAATTGAAAGGCGTGGAGTTTTCCGTCGGCCAGGGCGCCCATTTTGATTTTTTGGAAGCTGGAGGGACGGTTGCCCACCGCGAGCGCTTCATCGAATCGAGTCAGCATCAATCGGACGGGCGCTTTCGCCTGGCGGGACAGTTTCGCAGCCAGCACGGCTTCCACGCCGGCGCCGAACTTGGATCCGAATCCGCCGCCCATATAATCGGTAATTACACGCACCTGGCTGGCGTCCACGCCCAACGCGCCGGACAATCCGTCCTGGACGCTGCCGATGCCTTGCGTCGAGGCCCAGCAAGTGACGCCTTCATCCGTCCATGAAACCGTGTTGCCGTGCGTTTCCATCGGGTTATGGAGCTGCACTGGTGACGAATAAAAGCCTTCGATTACGGCCGCGCACTCGGAAAATGCCGAGTCCACGTCGCCGCGCTCGCGCACATGCGGGTTGCCGGCATTGGGATTGCCGTCCCAGACCGGCGCGGAATCCGGTTTCAGGGCGTCGTCTTCGTGCACAACAAAGTCCCTGGCCGGCTCGGCTTTCACGTCGATTGCGCGAAGCGCGTCCAAACAAGCCTGCTTGGTTGTTCCGGCGACGGCGGCGATTTCTTCGCCGTAAAATCGGACGGTAAACGGCCCGTCGCGCACCACCACGGCGGCCTTGATGCCGGGTATTTTCAGCGCTTTATCCAGGTTGACGGACAAAATTTTGGCTGCCGGCCATTTTGAGCGCAAAATCATGCCGTAAATCCAGCCGTTGGCCTGGATATCGGACGAATAGCGCGCCCGGCCGGTCACCTTGGGCACGGCATCCACGCGCCGGGTGTTGCCGCTGATGTATTTTCGTTCTGCTGGCCACTCAGGCATGTTCAATTCCCTCCGTTTTTGCGGCCGCGCCGATGCCGGCCGCCTGGAAGATTGCCTTTAAAATATGCGGTTGCGTCCCGCAACGGCAAAGGTTTCCGGAACACGCGTGCTTCGCTTGTTCGGCGGTCGGGTTCGGATTTTTATTTAACAGCGCCGTGACGCTCATCACAAAGCCCGGGGTGCAATAGCCGCATTGCAGGGCGTCTTTATCGATGAATGCCTGCTGCACTTTTGAAAGCCCGCCGTTTTGCGACAGCCCTTCGATCGTCGTGATGTTGTGGCCTTGCGCTTCGATCGCCAGTTTCTGGCATGAATAAATGGGCGCGTCGTCCAGGAGGACGGTGCAGGCGCCGCAAGCCGCGCGATCGCATCCTTCTTTTGAACCGGTCAGGCTGGAATAATTGCGCAATGCGTCCAAAAGCGTGACGCGAGGTTCCAATTGAAGATGAAGTTTTTCGCCGTTGACGGTAAGGGTCACAGGAATAGCGCCGGGGCCGACCACTTTTTCGGCATTTGCCTTTTCCAATTCCTGCGCCACTGCCGCGGTTTGCGCGGCCACCGTCGTGAGCGCCGTGGCGCCGAGTCCCTTGATAAATGTCCTGCGCGACACCGCGCCGAATCCGTCTTGCTCGGGCTTTTTCATTCGCCAATATAGGTTACCGCTCTTTTGTAATCCTCCGGAGTGTCCAGGTCAAGTGCGACTGCCGGGTCATTTACAGGATATTGGACGGCTGGACAGGGGATAAGTTTCAAAAAATCTTTTAAGGTCCCCGCGCCAGTGGTTTTTAGTTTATCGAAAATATTCCGCGGCATGAGCACCGGATGGCGGCGACGGCCCTGAAACTCCGGTTGGCAGACCGATTCAGGATGCTTTTGGTGGCATTGAACCAAACCGCGAAGCATTTCCAGGCTCAGTTGCGGTTGATCGCCCAGGGCGATGGCGATGCTGGCAATGTCCGCTTTCCAGCCGTTCCAATTCGCGGCGCAGACGATCGAACTGAACATGCCGCGCTCAGGATTCGGATTTTGGATACGGTCTGACGCCGGGATTCCCAATCGGTCCAACTCGATGGACAGTGAATGGCCGTCCGGCCGAAGAACAACGACTATTTGCGCGGCCCGCAGTTCGCGCCATTGTCGGATCGTGTGTCCAACGACCGTTGTATCACCCCACGGCAGCAGCAATTTGGGCCGGCCCATTCGTGACGAAGCTCCCGCGCCGAGGATGAGAACGCCGAAGGGCAGGGGGGCTTGAGGCATAATGAGTATTGGTTGAAAAGCGACACTAGCGTCCGGGGCGGCTGGCGGGTTTCAGTTCCGCCCGTTTCTGAATATATTGCGCGAGGACGCTGACGGCGATTTCCTGTGTGCCGGTTGCCGCAATGTCGATCCCGACCGGGCAGGCGATCCGGTCGAATTGTTCGGCGGTGGCGATTTTTTGGGCGACGAATTGGTCGCGCATGATGCGGGCCTTGCGGCGGCTGCCAATCATGCCCAGGAAAGAGAAGGGCAGGTGGATCCATTCGGACAGGGCCAGGGCGTCGTGTTGATGGCCTCGCGTCACGATCAGTCC
>DASYZW010000204.1:0-9990 GCA_035945915.1 Verrucomicrobiia bacterium
TTTTCGCGCACCGGCGCGTGGCGCGCGACACTGAACAAGAGTCCAACACAGACGAGCATTGCCAATAGATTGGACCCGCCGTAACTGATAAAAGGCAACGGCAGGCCTTTATTCGGCAGGGCGCTGGTAACCACGCCGATGTTAATGGCCGCCTGGAGACAAATCAGGAGGGTCGCGCCGGAGGCCAGCAGGAAGCCGAATGTTTCGCGGGCGTTTACCGCAATGCAAAAACCGCACACGGCGATGACCACAAACGCCAGTACGATGGACAGAGTGGCCAACAAACCCAATTCTTCACCGATAATGGCAAAAATAAAGTCCGTCTGGTGTTCCGGAACAAAGCCAAGCTTTTGGAGGCTGTTTCCCAGGCCGAGGCCAGTCCAACCGCCGGAACCCAGGGCAATCATGGCCTGGTACGCTTGATAACCCACGCCGTCCTTGTGCTGTTCCAATTCCAGCCAGCTAAAGATGCGCCTCATCCGCATCGGATCGTGCAGGATCGAAACAGTCAGTCCTGCGGCGCCCAGCGCGGCGGGCATAAAAATGTGTTTCCATTGCGTCCCGGCCATGAGCAGCAAAGAACAGCCCACCGTGGCCAGCAATATCGTTGTGCCGCGATCCGGTTCGATAAAAACCAGCCCCAAAATGGACGCAACGAGCAGTCCGGGGAGAACCACCCCGCGGACCCAGGTTTGCATCTGGCGCTGGCATCGGTCCCCGTACCAGGCGAGAATGGTGACGAGCGCAATTTTGCCCAGTTCAGACGGTTGGAAGCGAAAGCCGTGGAAATTAAACCAGCGGCGGGCGCCGTTAATTTTGACGCCGTGCATATGCGGCACAAACAGGGCAGCCAGGAGAAAGAGCGCTAGGAAAAAAAGCGGCCAGGCAAATTTTTTCAGGAGCTGATAATCCATGCAGGCCGCCGTGACGCAAAGGACCGAGCCCACGGCGAACCATTCCAGTTGTTTTGTAAGAAGGCCCGCGCCAAACTGGGTCATGCTCGAGCTATAAAGCATGACCATGCCAAGCGACAGCAGTGCGGCAACGCAAAAGGCCAACGTAGTAACGGCGACTTTCATTCCTCATCAATAACGATGGCAGGCCGCGCAGCGGGCCATTATTGGCATCCGCCCCTACCCGGTTCCACAATCTACAGAGAACGTATTACTAGATCGCGGCGGCACAACCGCCGCGTCATGGTCTTCCTAAAGGTCCGGCTCGCCGGACCATCCTTACTGCCCTTGTCCCGGAGGACCGCTCGGTTGAGCCGGCGGATTTGCCGGCGCTGTCGGCGCAGATTCGGGCGCGGTCGTTGTTGCCGGCGGAGCGTTCACGGGCGCCGTCTCAGCCGCGGGCTTGGCCGGAATTTGCAATTTTTTCCCGACATTGATCTTTGTCGTCGTGAGACTGTTCTCGGCCATGATCGCCTTCACCGTCACCCCGAAGTGATGCGCAATCCGGGTCAATGTGTCGCCAGACTTAACGACGTAAACTTCATCTCCGTTGGCCGCGACACCCGCGGCAGTTTCACCGGCGGCATTGGCGCCGGTCGTGGCGGCTCCGGCGGGAATAATCAGTTTTTCCCCGACTTTAAGCCGCGTCGGCTGGACGTTGGGATTAGCCTCTTCCAGCGCTTTAAGTGTAACGCCGTTTTCTTTGGCAATCTTGGCCATGTAATCGCCCCTCACCACGACGTATTCATTTTCCGTCGGCGCGGGCGCCTGAGGCATTACGGGAGCCGGGGCCGGCGCGGGCGCGGGCGCAACGGCCGTTTGCTGCATCCCCGCCGGCGGGGCGGCCTCGGTCTGCGAATTCGTCCCTTCCATCGGAGCCGTATTGGTGTCAGCCCCCGAAAGGTTGGTCGACTCCATGGGCGGCGGATTATTGTCGGTTTCGGCGGGATTTTCCTCTTCGCGCTTGCAGCCCTGGATCAGCATGGCGGCGAGGCCGGCGACGCCGACGGCCAGCACGCAAAACACGCCCAGCTTGAGACGCGATCGGCGCTTGCTTTGCTGTTCTAGCAACGAGCCTTGTGGAACGAATGGGTTGGGATTATTCATGACTTGACACTGTCCTTTCGATTGAGGGATGGATTGTTAAGCGCGGCGAAACTTTCCTCAAAGATTTCCCGGCGGGTAAATTCATTATTCATTCTATGCACTGCTTTGAAATCGCAATCGTCACGGCATTGAAGGCCTGTGGCTGCCTCGAATTCTTTTAGCAGTGCCGAAGGTTCAACGCAAGGAACAAAATCGCTTCGACGATGTTTTTTAACACTTTGATCTGCCGTTGAAACACTGAAACGTTTGCCGGACCTCACCGCCCGTCGGCGCGGCAGAAATCTTGAAACCGTCGAAGCGTTTGAGTCCCAACATCCGAGCACCAGCGAACGCTCAAGCACCTGGCTCACGAGGTCGGGCGCGTGGAATTGTGGCTCCGATGTCGCGTGCGCTTTATCGGGGCATTTCCACCTGCTTCGATTTGTGGAATATAAAGTGTTCATCTAAGTTTCAGGGTGGCCAGGGCGACAACCGCAAAAAGGATGCACAGAATGTAAAAACGCATCACCACCTGCGATTCGTACCAGCCTTTTTTCTCGAAATGATGATGCAGCGGCGCCATCAGGAAAATTCTTCGCCCGGTTCCCGTACGAATCCGGGTATATCGAAACCAGCTTTTTTGCAGGATGACCGAAACGGCTTCCATGACAAAAACGCCGCCGGCGATGACCAGCACAAATGGCTGATGAACCAGCACCGCAATAATGCCGAACGCCCCGCCCAGGGGAAGCGAACCCGTGTCTCCCATGAAGACTCGGGCCGGATGGCAATTGAACCATAAGAATCCCAGGCCGGCGCCAATCAGGGCGGCGCAAAATACCGTCAGTTCGCCCGCCCCGGGCACAAATGGTATTTGAAGGTAAGCCGCGATTTTGACGTTGCCGGCCACATAAGTAAAAATCAGGAAGACAAAGCCCACGATGAGCGTGCACCCGATCGCCAGGCCATCCAAACCATCCGTCAAATTCACCGCGTTGGAGCTGCCCACGATGGACACGACACAGATGATGATTCCCAGCCACGAGGCGTTGGTCAGGACGGGATATTTGTAAAACGGAACGGTAATTTCCGAAACCAGTTTGCCGGTCGACGGCGTCAGCCACAAATAAAACCCGATAAAAATGCTGACTGCCGTTTGAGCGAACAGCTTCACGCGGGGCGGAGTGCCGCCACCGCTCTGCTGGATGATTTTGGCGTAATCGTCGTAGAATCCCAGCCCCGTCAAAACCAGGACTGAAAGAAGCGTGAGCAAAACCAATTTGTTTTCCAGGTCCGTCCACAAAACGGTTGTCAAGAAAAGGATTGTAACAATCAGGATGCCGCCCATGGTCGGCGTGCCTTTTTTGCTGAGGATGCGGGCGGCCAGGCCGCCAGCCTCTTCGGCTTTGTCCTGATAATCCTGCCCAAATTTTAATTGTTTGAGCCAGCGGATGATTCCAGGGCCGAACCAAAGGCTCAAGGCCAGCGCCGTGACCGCCGCGCCGGCGGTCCGCACGGTGATGTAATGGAACAGCCGCAACCACGAAAGCCGGTTTTCCCAGGGCGTTCCGTGCGACCATTCCAACAATCGCTGGCTCAAATAATAAAACATCTTCCATTTATTTCGGGCTGTTCACCGCAACAGCCGTTCATTTTTCCATTCTTAGTATCTCGGCAATTCGCTCCAGGCGCGATGACCGGGACGCTTTCAGCAGCACCAGGTCGCCGCTTTTCAAAAAACTTTTGACTGCTTTTGTCGCCGTTTCCACATCTTCAAATTCAATAACGCGGGATAATCCCGCATCCCGGGCGGCCTTGGCCACGACGGGCGCCATTTTGCCCACGGCAAACAACTGGCCGACCTGCAACTCGGCGGCGCGCCGCCCCACTTCCGCGTGGGCTGCCTCACTATGGGCGCCTAATTCGGCCATGTCGCCAAGAACGGCCACACGGCGGCCCTGCAACGGCAAATCCCGCAGCGTTTCAAGCGCCGCCACCATCGAATCGGCATTTGCATTGTAAGCGTCGTCCAGGACCCGGATTCCGCCTGCTTCCCAGAATTGCATCCGCATTTTGGCCGGTTTGCAATCGGCCAAACCACGTTGAATTTCAGCAACCGTCATGCCGACCCCGGCGCCCACGGCCATTGCAAATAAAGCATTTATAGCCTGGTGGCGCCCGAGCAATGGTACCCGGTATTCACCGCTCAGTTCCTTAACCGGCGCGGCGGCCGAGAAGGTCACGCCGTTCTTGTCCAGCCGGGTTTTTTGGGCACTCCAATCGTTTTTTTCGCCTGAACCTACCCGCACAACACGCGCGCGGGTACGGCGGACAACTTCGGGTGTCCACGGGCTATCGCCGTTGATCAAGAGCGTGCCCGTGGCTGGCAACATTTCAGCGAGGCAGCCTTCCTCGCGCGCAACCCCGGCCACATCCCCAAAAAATTCCAGGTGCTCGCGGCCGATATTGGTCAGCACGCCAAAATCCGGCTTTATCATTTCGACTAAAGGCGCCAGTTCACCCGGATGGTTCGTCCCGGCTTCAAGCACGGCAGCCTGGTGCGTCTTTTCCATCCGCAGCAACGTCAGCGGCACTCCAATGTTGTTGTTGAAGCTGGCCTCGCTCGACAAGGTTGAAAACTTCTGCCGCAGGACCGAGGCAACCAGCTCCTTGGTGGTCGTTTTGCCGTTCGATCCGCAGACACAAACGATGGTGGGCGAAAAATCGCGCCGATAGGCGGCCGCAAACTTGCCAAGTGCCGCGATGGTGTCTTCCACCGCCAACACGGCGCAGTTCGGCATTTGTCCGGGAACTTTCCCTTTCTCGACGACCACTGCCGTTGCTTTCTTCTCCGCCACCTCCGTTACGAAGGCATGACCATCGAAGTTCTCACCCTTTATGGCAAAAAAAACGTCGCCGGATTTCACCCGCCGTGAATCCGTGGACACGTTTTTGACCACGGTGTCCGGCGAGCCGCCCAAAACTTTGGCCTCGCAGGCTTCTGCAATAAATTTTAAAGAGCGTGGTTCCACAAAATTATTTTTAAAATTTCAGCCATGTCGCGGCCGCCAGCAGTGACGAAAACACGAGGCCCGCAGCCAGGAATAAACCGGCAAGCATGCCGAAAAGTTGTGGGCGCGGGGATATCATGGGGTTTGCAAATTTTCGCTGGAGGCCGTAAGAATTTGCGTCGCGCCGGGCGGTTGATTTTGGTCCGGCGGAATGTTCAGGTAACTGGCGCAGCGTTCGGCAACGTCGTGAAACACCGGGCCGCACACTTCGCCGCCATAATAACCGTCGTTCGGCTCATCCATGACGATGGAAATACAAACCTGGGGATTTTCGGCAGGGAAAAACCCGATAAACGACGCGATGTATTTATTGGAAACATAGACCCCGTTTTCGACCTTTTGGGCGGTGCCCGTTTTGCCGGCGACAACATAGTCCTTAAGCGCGGCCTTGGGAGCGGTTCCATCGGCCGAAACGACCGTTTTCAGCGCTTCGATCATTTCCTTATCAGTGGCATCGCTAATGACCTGGCGCACGCGTTGCGGCGCGTATTGTTCGACGACATTTCCGTCCCGGTCCTGGAGGCATTTGACGATCATGGGACGCATCAGCCAGCCGTCATTGGCAATGGCGCACATCGCCATCACCATTTGCAGGCGCGTGACGGCGACCCCGTGGCCCATCGGAATTTGCGCAATGGAAACTTTGCTCCAATCTTTCACGGGATGTAAAATGCCGGAGACTTCACCCGGCAGGGGGATACCGGTCCGTTCGCCAAAGCCGTAATTGGCGGCGTAATCATAAAGACGGTCTTCGCCGAGCTTGATGCCT
Organism: Verrucomicrobiia bacterium; assembly: GCA_035945915.1. Classification (GTDB taxonomy): domain Bacteria; phylum Verrucomicrobiota; class Verrucomicrobiia; order Limisphaerales; family UBA11358; genus UBA11358. Next base: position 5,880 of record DASYZW010000204.1, read on the forward strand.
ATTTTCGCGGCGCCAATGTTCGACGATTTTGTGATAATGCCCTCGGTGGTCAGAATACCAAACGGCTCGTGGTCGTGGAGGATTCGGCCCGCAAAGGCAAAGTGTCCGTGTTCACAGTCAAACGAATCGTTGAGGCGCACAACTCCTTCATTCAACGCGCCGGAAACCACCACGATTTTAAAAGTCGATCCCGGTTCCATGACATCAGTAATGCAACGGTCGCGAGTTTCGGGCGAAATCGTATCAGGATGATTGGGATCGTAATTGGGCAACGTGGCCATGGCCAGGATCTCGCCGGTGGACGGCCTGACCACGATTCCCGTGATGCTATGGGGAGTATGTTCATGCATGGCTTTTACCAGCGCCGTTTCCACGATATCCTGAATGACGGAATCCACAGTCAGGACGACGTTCATGCCGTCGCGCGGCTGAACATTGACGTCCCGCAGCGCAACCAATTCATGCTGGGCCCGATCGGTTTCACTGACCCGCCAACCAGCCACCCCATCCAATTTCGAGTTAAACGCCGATTCGATGCCGTCACGTCCGGATATCTGGGAAAAGACGTGGTTGTCCATGGAAATGTCCTGCTGGCCGCAGAATCCCAGGACCTGCGCGGCAAGCGCACCGTTGGGATAAACGCGCATTTCATCGGGCTCGGCAAAGATCGCGGCGGAGCGAAGAGTTCGATAAAATTCTCGCTGGGCTTTCGGCAGCGTTGCTTCATTCACGCCGAAATTCAGCAAATTCATCGCTTCCTGGATCTTTTGCCAGGTCTGCTCGGAAACGTTGTGTTGCAACCGCACGTAATGGAAATTGTTAGTCACCACCTGGCCTTTGTCGTCCTTCAAAACATGGTAAAAGAGTTTTTGGTAGAGCTCGGACTCCGGCATTTGGAGCATTGGCGCCAGGGTGCGCGCGATGACGGCCTGTTCATCGCCAATCAGGGAGGGATCGGCGCACACAGTCTTGACCGGCACACTCGTGGCCAGAAGATTGCCATGTGTATCCAGGATGTCGCCGCGGCGGGGCGCCTGCCAATATTCGCGCTGGGTGTTTTCCTGGGCCAGCCGTGACAGTTCATCATGCCGCAACACCTGCAAATCCACGAGCCGATAGCCCAGTCCGGCGAACGCCGCTGACATAACAATCAGCAGCAGCAGCGCGCGTTTAAGTTGCAACCGGTTAATCATTTTTTAATACTGCCTGGCCGACCGCCCGCGCTGCGCCCGGCTCCTCACTGCGAGGCGACCTCGCGGGCGGCGGCCAAAAATTTTTCATCGTCGTCACGGCAATCGGGGACGCATTGCGATTGTCGCGCGGGGCATTCCCGAAATCACCGGCTCCGGCAGGCGATAAACCTGCCCGGGTTGAGCGGGCGCGAGTCCCAGGTTTAATTGCCGCGCGCGCTGGTCCAGCATCATCGGCGACCGTAAAATCGCGAGTTGATCGGCCAGCCTCTGGTTATCGCTCTTAAATTGTGACAGGCGGATTTCACACTGCCGGATTTGCCGCCCCAATTGGTAAATCTGGCTCTTCTGCCAGACGTACCCGACCGCCGAACCGGCGATTAAAAAGCACAAAACAACCACTTTCAGCACCGGGCCAAACCCGATTGCCGCAGACTGGTCTTTTCTAAGTTTTGGCATTGTTCAATTCCCTACAGTTTTTCCAGCACCCGCAATTGCGCGCTGCGGCTTCGCGGATTTTCTTCCAATTCGATCTCCCCAGGCATAATCGCCTTTCGCGAAACCCATTTCATTTCCGGCGCGCGCGGCTGGCGAAATTCCGGGGCATCCACTTCTCCCGTGAATGTGTAATCCCTCGATTTTTCACGGCCAAATTCCTTGACCAGGCGGTCTTCCAGCGAATGAAACGTGATGACGGCCAGCCGTCCACCCGGCTTCAGAATCCTGAATCCCGCCTCCAGCCCCCGTTTCAAAGATCCCAATTCGTCGTTAACCACAATCCGCAGGGCCTGGAACACTTTCGTGGCCGGATGCGTCTTTTTTCCGGCACGAGGCGCAAGGCGCTCGATCAATTCCGCCAACTGCTTCGTCGTTACAAATTTTTGCCGCACCCGGTCATGTGCAATGGCCCTGGCAAATCGCCGCGAGTCACGCTCTCCGCCAAACTTCCAAAAAATGTCTGCCAGTTCGTCGGCGCTCGCGGAGTTTATCAAATCCGCCGCGGTCAGCCCCTGCCGGTCGTCCATTCGCATGTCGAGCGGCCCTTCGCTTTGAAAGCTGAAACCGCGCCCGGCTGAATCCAGTTGCGGCGAGCTCATCCCAAGGTCCAAAATCACTCCATCACAACTGCCGGCGGGCACGAAATCGGACATTTCCGAAAAATTCGCGCGCCGGATTTCAAACCGCCCGGCAAACCGGCTCCCGAGCTTCTCCCGCGACGCTTCAACCGCGACGCCATCGCGATCGAACCCAGATAGCCATCCAGTCGGCGAACTCGCGTCCAAAATTTTCTCCGCGTGCCCGCCACCGCCAATCGTGCCGTCGGCGTATCGGCCGCCCGGCATCGGGTTGAGGGCGGCCAGGGTCTCCGCCAACATCACTGTTTTGTGTATGAACTTCGACACTGCGCATAATTATGTTGCTTCAACTCCAAAGAGACGTTCACCAACAAATTCCCAGGACTTTTTGGGCGCAGGCAGCTCCGGCGTAGTCGCGCGCGACTTAATCGGAACAACCTCGACATCCACGTCACTCAGGTCGTTGTGAACCACCTTCACGGCATCCAGCGAAAGTTCTGTCTGCGTCGGCGTCCCTTTTAGGCCTTTCGCGGCGCTCTCCGAACGCCCGGCGGCGCGAGCCGGCAGGGCTGCGCGAAAGACCGAAACCAGGGCATTAAAGCGTTGGACTGTCGGCGGGCCGGATTGGGGCGCCGCGCTGGATGCAGAACCTGTTTGGCGCGATCGCGCCACGGGTTGCCTGGCGGGTTGGACCTGTTCCGGAATGCGACTGGACGCCGCGGCAACCGGCAAGGACTCTCGCTCGACACGCGGTTCATTTGGCGGAACAACCCGGGAAGGAGCGCTCATTGGCGGGCACGCCTCCGCCGCAGCCGTGACAGGCGCTGAAGCCGGCGTCGACACATCGACGGGCCCCGACCCTTCCGATTTGAAAGGGTTTTTGGCTGAGCCGAACTTGGGCAGATAGATCTGCTTGCTTGAACGGTACGAAATTTCCGCGCGACCATTCATAATGCTCTTTCCGGCTGCCAATAATTTTCCAAGTTTCATAATCATTCCATAAGTTTGAAGGCCTCCTGCGCGAGCGCGGCGTCGGTGGCCTGAACTTTCTCGTAACGTTCCGGGTTCCAAATTTCGAAACGATCCAGCAACCCCACCAGGACGGCTTCATCTTTCAGTCCCGCTTCCCGGGCCATCTCGTCCGGCAAACAGATGCGTCCGCTCTTGTCCACGCTGGCCTGGGCGGAGCCGCTGCCAATGATGCGCTTGAGCACCACCTTCCTGGGGTCGCTATTGGGCATTTCATCTATGGACTGCATAAGTCGGGACATTTGTGTCGGGGGCAAAACGCGAATGCAGGCGCCGGCGCTTTCCCGGGGCCAGAGTACGAGCGTGAGTTCGATGCCAGCCCGTTGCGGCAACCACTTCGCTGGAATTTGAACGCGACGCTTCTCATCCACGCCATGTCGGAAGCGCGAATTGTAATACATCGGTTCATCTTTTTTTCCCTCGCTCATTCACATTCGAGAAACTGCGGCATACGCCACTTTTTCCCACAACGAGCCACTCTTACCCATTTTGCCCCACCCCGTCAACTAAAAAGTTGCATTTTTTTTGATCAGTTGGTTTAGCAGTAACAGTTCAACTGTTACGGTGGAGGGACGGCGGAACCTCAGTTTGGTATTCCGGACGGCGGTTACAGATCCAAATCCAGTCGCAATGCGTGCAGTGAAAGAATGATGTCCCGCACGAAATACAGTAAGGAGATGATCACTGCCGTCAGGCATCCACAGAACAAGGCTGCCAACACCAGCGTCACCTCCCAATTCATCAGCGTTCCGACGAACAAAAAGATAATGAGCAGCGCGGCCAATAGAACACTTGCCGAGGCGTAAATAATCGAAG
>DASYZW010000205.1:0-3058 GCA_035945915.1 Verrucomicrobiia bacterium
GGAATCCGTAGGCAGAATAGATCCAGTGGCCCGCAACGAAAAGTGTGGCCAGAGCAACGCCAGCAAAAGTGAAAACTGAGGCGCGGCCAGGAAATACAAGCCGTTTTCGGAAAGGTGTCTCGATAATCTTCCATGTGACGATAGCAAGGGCCAAACTCAAGAACACAACTCCCAGTCCGCGAGTGAATGATGGCTGTCCCTGATCCCAATAATTCGTGAATATCAGAACGGGCCAATGCCAAAGGTAAAGGGAATAGGATATAAGGCCGATCCAAACCAATGGTCGCAACGAAAGCATCCTCCCAACAAAGGTGATGGATGAACTATTGGTCCAAATAATCAGCGCGGCCCCGATACATGGCACGAGAGCGGCAAATCCAGGAAAGGGAGTGTTTTTGTCATAGATTAGCGCCGCGAAAAGAATTCCAAAAAGCCCAGCCCAACTCAGTGATTCATCAATCCACTTTGTCGTCTGACTTGGATTTGGCAATGCAGCCAATGACGCGCCTAATGAAAGTTCCCAAGCACGCGCCGGCAGCAAATAAAATCCCGCAGTGGGACGGCAATAGGTTGCGCAGACGCCAACAACAAAAGAGATCAAGGTAAAGCCGATCAGTGCGCCAATGAACTTGCGATTCGCAAACTTGGCAAGTGCGAGCAACAGAAATGGAAAGAGAATGTAGAATTGCTCTTCGAGCGCCAGCGACCATGTATGCAGCAAAGGCTGCGTGCTAGTGGTAGAAAAATAGCCGGTTGTCTTCCAGAAAAAAAGATTTGAAATCAAGAGCGATTGGCAGAGAACCGACCGGCCCAGACTCATGTAGTCCGCCGGGAAAAACATGAACCATCCTGTTACGAGGCATGTAGAAACCACCGCAACCAGCCCGGGAAGGATACGGCGGACCCGTCTTTCCCAAAAATTCAATATTCGGAACTTTTCGTTATATATATCATTCAGTATGATTGAGGTTATCAAATATCCCGATATAATGAAAAAGACGTCAACGCCGATATAGCCACCCGAAAATCCCAATTCGGTGTGATACAATACCACAAGCATAACCGCAATTCCTCTGAGCCCATCGATTTCGGGGCGATTTTTGATGCTGCCTGCGTTCATTTATGTAGGAATAACATGCTAATTGAATCTCATTAAACTTGAGAAGTTCGCCTTTTAAAAACCATGCATTCGGTCTTTCCGGGTTTCATTGGAACAACAAAGCTGTCAATAAATTCAAAGCCGTGCCAAGAGAAGAAAGCGAGCACGAATTTTTTGGAAATCATCTGGGGATATGTTCGGGTGTTGACTCCGGTCTTCAACCACAGGGGGAGGTTATTTTCATCCACACATTCTTCGGTCATGATGTCAAAAACCACCCAAGAGCCAGGTTTTGCCACTCGTGCTATTTCCGTAAAATAGCTGCACGCATTCAGGAAAAGAAGGCAGACAAAAACCTTATGCGCCTGAACAAGATCAATTGAGCCGGTTGGCGTACTCGCCAGCGTCATACCGTCAGCGGGATGCGCAATGACATTGTAAGTCTTTACCAGCCAATTCTCCCACGGTTGGGCGGTTTCATAAATTTCATAGTGGGAGGGTTTACAAGCTTGAATCGTTTTCTCCAAAAACCGGCCCGATCCGGGCCCAATTTCGCAAACCCTCTCGATTCGATCGTGAAAAACACCTAAAGCGACGAGCCGTTCATGGGTTGCCCTAGTTACTCCGGGCACGTTATGCTTTGTATCAATATACTCTCCAACAGTCAGACCAGCGTCGCGGGCGCCTGACAATGTTTCTTCCAACGGAATAAACTGCGCGACATCTCTCCAATCGTGAGAACGCCGGGATTTCCGGACAATTTCACAATTAAAAGCACCCAATATACTGTTGATTCCCTTGTGGAGGTTGCGTTTCAAGAGTCCGGTCATAGTTCGTCGAAAAACTCGTATTGACGATCCAACTGCTGACGATATTCTCCGACTCTTTGGCATATACCGCCGCCAATCATTTCCTTCTCGGATGCGAGCGCCGTGAACCGATCCCAAAGTTGCGATAACGTACAATCGCACAGGTCAAGGCAAAAGCGTTCCTGAGCCATCGCTTTCATGTGAGCACAAACTTTACGATCGTATGAAATGGCCAAAGCCGGTTTTCCAAGGAGATGCGCGAGGATGACTCCATGGAGCCGGCTGGCGATCACTATGTCCATCTTTTCGATTTCCGCAAGTTGTTGGTTCAGTCCGATTTGATCCAGGCTTCGCAGCCGAGCCAACTGGGGTTCGCGCACCGACGTTGCGGACAACGCGGCCAGCAAATCTTTGACCGCAACTTTATCCATTAAAGATGTTGTAAACAACACAACGGCATGGTTCGCTTCCAGTATCCGCGTGAGAAATTCGGAAAGGAGTTTGATATAACGTTGATAGACCGGTTCATTGTGTTCCGGCCAAACACGGGGCGCGAAAAAAGCGATCGGACTGAAACCAACAACAAAGCCAGCGTTGATGAAACTGCGTCCGGCAGGGGCCTCCTCTTTGGCGGCAGGATGACTGAAGGCCAAATCCGGATACACGGGATCACTGTGGGTAAAAGTGGCGTCACTAAGCAGTCGCTTTGATTCATCGTCTCGGTAGGACCGATACTTAGCGAGCCGAAGCGCTCCATGTGCGAAGTAGCGGCTCCAAAACGAGCGGAGCGAACCGACGCCCACGCTGAGAAACACGACCGGCGTATGGCTCATTCGAGCCAAACAGGCCCATTTGAAAAGCGAACAGGGATGTCCGAACGGCCCTCCCCAATAGTCATCAATTTGTCCGCCACCCGCGATTACCAGAAGGTCTGCCCCTTTAAGCAACCTGAGCGCCTGAGCCGAATGAACGATTTCGGCTTGCGCACGCAGCATGCAAGAAACCGCGAATTTAACGCCGCGCCAGGGCACTCGAATGGTGCGGTATATCCAGTTTCTTCGTCGCACGGTTTGTTGGCCCTGAGGCCTAAAACGAGCGATGGACTTGCCATTAGCGCTGGCGAGCGAGGTCTCATAGGATACATCGCCGT
>DASYZW010000206.1:0-3177 GCA_035945915.1 Verrucomicrobiia bacterium
TATTATATTTCCCAGGACACCAAAAACGGCCGGGCCCGGGGCCAGGACATTTTTGAAAGCACTGTTCCAAATACGAAAACAAATTTTTTCCAGGCCGTTTCGTGTATTCACGTTCCATTCATCAGCCACGAAGTCGGACAATACTGCGTTTACCCGAACCTCGCCGAGATTCCCAGGTATGGCGGTGTGTTACGCCCAACCGCCATGGAATCGATTCGAGCCGATCTCGAAAGAAAACGGCGCTTCGCGGAGGCGTCCGCCTATGTTCACGACTCCGGCGAGCTCGCGGCCTTGCTTTATAAGGAGGAAGTTGAGCGCGCCTTGCGCACCGGCAATCAGGCCGGGTTCGAACTGCTCCAGTTAAACGATTTTCCGGGCCAGGGCACCTCAACCGTCGGCTTGCTCGACGCCTTCTGGGACAGCAAAGGATTGATTAAACCCGCGCAATTTAAAAAGTTCTGCGCCCCGGTGGCGCCGCTGCTCCTCATGCCTAAACGGGTGTACCAAAACGACGATACCTTCGATGCGGGCATTCAAATCGCCAATTTCGGGCCGGCCCCAATCACCAACGCGATCCTCGCCTGGAAAATTTCAGACGGAGAAAAGCAGGTTGGACGCGGGCAATTGCAATCGCCCCTCATCCCGCTTGGCCACAATGGCGAACTTGGCCGAATCCAACTGCCCTTGTCCGTGATGACTCACGCGGCAAAACTTAAAGTGACGGTGAAAATGCGCGGCACATCCATCGCCAACGATTGGACTGTCTGGGTATATCCGAAGACTGAAACAGTCGCGCAGAAGGATAAGGTCGAGATTTTCAAAACCACGGGTCCTGAGCTTTTCAAGGCGTTGCAGGACGGCGAACGTGTCCTGTTACTGCCGTCCCGGGACACCGTGAAATCGCCGTTGGCGGCGCAATTCACGCCGGTCTTCTGGAATCCCGTCATGTTCCCGAATCAGCCCGGCTCGATGGGCGCCATGATTGACCGGCGAAATCCCGTCTTTGACGATTTTCCCACGGATGACTGGACCGACTGGCAATGGTGGGAACTGTTGCACCGGTCTTTTTCAATCAACTTGGACGCTTTGTCGTCGAGGGTTGAGATGCCGTTCCGTTTCGTGGACAAATTCAACCGGAACGCCCTGTCCTGCGCCATTTTCGAAGCACGCGTCGGACCCGGACGGCTTTTAGTCTGCACGTTGGACATCAGCAGCGATTTGGATTCACGAATCGCCGCCCGCCAACTGCGTCGAAGTATTTTGGGATATATGGCTGGAGATCAGTTTGAGCCGCGAAAGGATTTGAGTCCTGCCGATCTGAGGGCGTTGTTTGAGTGATAACGTGAGCGTAAGTTCTGACGTTATTTGAGCATCGGCATAACGGTGACGTCACGTGACCCCGGATATTCCAAATTGAATCCTCCATCCTCGCTGCCGCCGCTACACTACTTCCATGGGGCACTTCGGGACGGCGTCGAGGAAGGCCTGGCCGTATTGCTTGGTCAATATCCGGTTGTCCAGGACGACGATGATGCCGGTGTCTGTCTTGGTCCGGATGAGCCGGCCGACGCCCTGGCGGAATTTTAAGATGGCTTCGGGAAGGGAAAATTCGCTGAACGAATTGCCGCCGCGCGCTTCAATGGCTTCGATGCGGGCTTCGGTGAGCGGATGATCCGGGACGGCGAAGGGGAGCCGGGTAATAATCACGTTCGATAGCGCCTCGCCCGGCACGTCCACGCCCTGCCAGAAACTGTCCGTGCCGAAGAGCACCGAATCCACGTCATCCTTGAATTTTTCGAGCATGGTCGAGCGGGGTGTCCCGGTGCCCTGCACGAAGCAGACCACGCCCAGCGTGTCAAAGAACGGCTGCATCAACTCGCCCACGTCAAGCATGAGTTTGTAATTGGTAAACAGGACGAAGGCCTTGCCATGCGTCATTGTTACAAAATGCTCGATCCAATGGATCAGCGCGTCGCGGTAGGCGGCGTCGCGCGGATCGGGCATTTTCTTCGCCACAAACAATTTCATCTGCCGTTGATAATCAAATGGCGTGCCGACCTGCAGTTGGATCGCCGATTCCGCGCCGACGCGTTTGATGAAGTAACCGAGCGTTTCCGGTTTCGACTTTACGTTCTCCGCCGCCAGGCGCGTCGCCGGGGTCGTCGGGCCTTTAAAGCTTGAGATGCCGAGCGTTGCGCTGGCCATGATGACGCTGGTTTCTTTTTCGAATAACGCGCGCCGTAAAAAGTCCGCCACGTCCACCGGCGCGGCGTTGAGCGCCAGGTTTTTGCCGGTCTTGCCGGCTCGTTCCACCCAGTACACGTGGTCTTCGGCGCCCTGCTCCAAAAATAATTTCACTTCATCGCGCAATTCAGCGAGGCGCCGGTTGCATTCCATCAATTCCTGGCCTGTGTCTTTGTCCTCGCTCGCCTTGATCAAGTCACTGATGGCATCGCGGAGGCGCTGGATCGGCAGGGTCACGTTATCCTGGACCAGTTGGGCGCGCCGGATCCGTAATTCAGTCCAACGCCGGGCGGCCGATGATTCGCTTGGACCGACGCTTCTTTTCCGGGTGGCCAGCTGGATTTCGTCGCAGGCCGCTTCGACCGTCTCGAAAAATTTGTCGGCTTCCGTCAGGATATCCGCGGCGAGTTTAACGGCGTTTCCGCTGCGCAGGGTCCCGAGCAGTCCTTTTTGGGTTCGCGGATTCCAGAGGCGCTGCAGCGCAAAACGCATCTGTCCGCTCGAAACGCTGAGGCCAATATGGCGCGAGGCCACATGTTCCATAGTGTGGGCCTCGTCGAAGATGACAAAATCGTTTTTGAACAGGATCCCGCCTTCCAATTCGGCGTCCACTCCGCCCAGCATGGTGAAAAACAGGGTGTGATTTACGATTAATACGTCCGCGGAAAGGATCTTATTGCGCGCGCGCTGGAAAAAGCAGACGCCATTGTCTTTGGCGAAATCCGAGGCATGGCCGCAGACCTTGGGAGAGCACAGGCCCCGTTCGGAGCACACCTGCGCCCACACTTTCGGGTCCGGTTCGGTGTCAAAATCTGAAAGGCTTCCATCGGTGGTCTTTTTGGACCATTCATAAATGCGCTGGAGTTCCGCCGCTTCGGAACTGGTAAAGAGCCCTTCCCTTTGCTGGATCGCTTTCTGCAATCGCCGCGTACA
>DASYZW010000207.1:0-5030 GCA_035945915.1 Verrucomicrobiia bacterium
AAATTTAAAGGAAGTCAGCCAGGCCATAGACGCCTTGTTGTTGTCGTGCGCCACCCGGATCAGGCGCCCGGAAGCGGGACCGTGCTCCCGGGCGGAAGGGGCGCCAGGCGGCATTCGAACAGGAGTTTTCACGGGAAAGCAGAGAACAGAGGATTTAACCGCAAAGGCAAAGATCACAAATGGCAGAATTTGAAAATGCATTCTTAAACCAAAGATGCACACGGATGCACGCAGATTCATTAAAACGAACCAAATTTCCCAAGCGGATCTGGAATACAATCCGCAACCCTCTATCTGTGCCCATCTGTGGCTAAAATCCATTGCGTTGTTTGCGATCTATGCGGTTAAACTCCCGGTTTCTCCCCGGTATTCCACGGCTGAAAAGCAGCCTTCTCGTTTACACCCCCCTCCAAATGTCGAAAATCTCAAATCCCCAATAGACACGGCCACTTTAGCGCTATTACGATCCGTTTTCACGCCCGTTTACACGTTTACTTTACTACACAAATCAATTGTGCGGAAGGGCGGCGGAACCGAATTTATTTAGACAGAATTCACCGAATTATCAGAATGCGAAATCCACACCAAAATTTCATCACGCAAAGTCCACCCTACCAAATCCCCGTGAAAACGAGCCTGATTTAGATTGACACTGTGACCGGGCGCGCTTAAGATTGAGGCCTCATTTTTAACTGCCAGATACGGGATTATTATGGATATGCAGCCGAAGAAAAACTCCGGACCAATTCAAGAAGCGCCTGAATTTCAACTGTTCGACCTTCGACCCTTTTATCGACGAAGCAATCGCGGAAAACAACCGGTCGCCCCAAACCGCATCGCGGCCAGCCTGGGCCCGAAGCGACGTCCGGGTCGGTTGGAGGGTCTGCAACGTAAGGCAAAATCCCTGGAAAAAGAGCTGCATCGACGTAAAAAGGCGGAACTGGCCGCCAAACGGCTCGCGGCCATCGTGGAGTCATCGGACGACGGAATCATATTCAAAGACCTGAACGGCATCATCCAAACCTGGAACAAGGGAGCCGAACGGCTATTTGGATATACTGCCCGGGAAGCCGTCGGCAAACCGATTACAATATTGATCCCGGAGGACTATCAGGCTGAGGAAGCGTCGATCCTTGCCCGGATCCGCAAGGGCGAACGCGTGCATCCTTTTGAGACTATTCGACGGCGCAAAGACGGGCAGTTGATAACAATTTCACTGGCGGTTTCGCCGGTCCGGGACGATGAGGGCAAGATTGTGGGCGCCTCAAAAATCGCCCGCGATATTTCCGACAAAAAAAGGGCGGAGCAGGCAGTTTCGGAACTTCTGGAACGGGAACAGGCGGCCAGCCGGATGAAAGATAATTTTTTGGCCATGCTTTCACATGAATTACGCAGCCCATTGAGCCCCGTCCTATTGATTGCCAGCGATTGCGCGGAAAATCCCGAAGTGCCCGCCGAATTGAGGAAACAGTTTCAAGCGATTGTCGACCATGTTGAAACTGAGCTGCGCCTGCTGGAAGATCTCACGGATTTATGCCGCGGCACGCATGGAAAGATCAAACTTCATTTGGCCGAAGTGGACGCGCACCCCATTTTGCTGCAAGCCATCGAAACGGTTCGCAGTCAAATTGGCTTGAAGCGAATCGACCTCCATCTTGACCTGAAGGCTGATCGGCATCGCCTTTGGGCAGACCCGGTGCGATTGCAGCAAATATTTTGGAATATCCTTAGAAACGCGGTGAAGTTTACGCATCAAGGCGGGAAAATCACGGTGCAGACTTTGTCAGACAATACCTCCAAAAATTTTATCGTGAAGGTAACGGACACTGGAATCGGGATGAGCGAGGACGAGTTGAAACGTATCTTTTCGGCCTACTCCCAGGGAGATCATGTCGGTGAAAAATCCGCCCGTTACGGCGGGCTGGGGCTTGGGTTATCGATTTCGAAAACCCTGGTGGAATTGCATTCAGGCCGTATCCGCGCGGCGAGCGGGGGCCGGAACCAAGGCAGCGTGTTCACGATCGAGCTTCCGTTGCCGTCAACCTAAGGGTTGAGCCCTGACTGATGTGCATTGAAGCCGGGGTCAACTAACCGATCCTGGCGCGGAAGCTGGCTACTTTATGACGATTGCCGCAAATGGCCATGCTGCACCACTGGCGGCGATGATTTTTGGTCGTATCGTAGAAATAAATGACGCAATCGGAGCCGGCACACCGCCGAAGATATTCAAGATTTGCCGAGGCAAGAAATTGCGCAATTTCATTTGCAATCAAGGCCAGAATTTTTCCGGTTGGTTTCATTGGGACGTGCTGCCGGTGAAGATGAAATGTTCGGGTCCTGGCTTCCTGCGTAAGCACTTGCCAGGCAAGATCGCCGCTCAAAGAGCGGTTGATTAAATCAATAAAATCCGACGAGAGCGCTTTACCCGCGACGAGCCGTTCCAGATTTGTTTTCCACCGTCCGCGAAACGCCCGGATTTGCTCCAGCAACGAAAGTTGTTTTGCCTGCGACTGCAAACCGTCCACGAGGGTATTTAGCTCCGCCCTGGAAATCAATCGGGCCAACGCCAGCCAATGGAGGAGGTCATGGCAGGAATTGAGCGTTTCAAAGGGAGCGCCGTTGGCCGCGAGCAGAGTGTTGGCAAAATCCAACGCCGTATGCTCGCCGACGAACAGAAAATTTCCGGCGCTCACAGCTTCTTTGTCGGCGGCCCTTTCCATGAAAAGAGTGTAACCTCTAAAATAGATTTGACAAGTTACGGATTCGGGCTAGTGTGTAACCTATAAAGTGAGTTTTATCGGTTACAAAACCTAAACCATAACACACGAAAGGCAATAAATGATGACAACGCAACGGATCACTTCAATTGACCCCGCAACGGCCACCGGCAGCAATAAAAAATATTTTGACGCCCTCCAGTCCAGTCTTGGCCTGATTCCCAATATGACCCGTGCGATGGGTCAATCGCCAGCCGTGCTGGAAGGCTATGTATTGCTGAATGGAGCCTTGAGCAAAGGCGCCCTGGGTCGCAAGTTGAGCGAGGAATTGGCGCTGACGCTGGCCGGGGCCAACCATTGCGATTATTGCGCCTCGGCGCACACGGTGCTGGGCAAACTCGCTGGTTTGGATGAAACGCAAGTTTCGGGCGCCTTGAGGGCCACCGCGGAAGACTCCAAAACTGCCGCTGCGCTCAAGTTTGCGAAGCTTCTCGTTGAAAAACATGGCCAGATCGCGGACGCCGATTTTCAGGCTGTGCGCGCCGCGGGCTTCACGGAAGGCGAAGTTGGCGAGATTGTCGCCCATGTCGCCATCAACGTGTTCACCAATTATTTCAACAACGTGGCCAGGACGGATATTGATTTTCCGAGAGTCAATGTTTCAAAAGCGGCGTAATTGGCCAGGGTTTTCCGGTTCCTGCGATAGCGGGGGCGGGAACTAACAATTGAGAGCAATCATTTATGAATACTGATCAGACACAACGCCCGCCCTTGCCGCCTTTTGACATCGAATCCGCCAGAGTCAAAGTCCGGCTGGCCGAGGACGCCTGGAATTCGCGCGATCCTGAAAGAGTGGCCCTGGCCTACACGATTGATAGCGTCTGGCGAAACCGTTGTGAATTCATCACCGGCCGGCCGGCCATCGTTTTGTTTCTCAAACGCAAATGGAGCAAGGAACTTGATTATCGGCTGATCAAAGAGCTTTGGGGTTTTCGGGAAAATCGGATGGCGGTGCGTTTTGCCTACGAATGGCATGACGGCGCCGGAAATTGGTTTCGGTCTTACGGAAATGAAAATTGGGAGTTTGACCCGAACGGATTGATGGCACGCCGCTTTGCCTCAATCAATGACCTGCCGATCCAGAAAGCCGACCGCAAGTTCTTCTGGCCGCCCGGTCGTCGTTCGGACGACCATCCGGGCCTTTCAGACCTCAATCTGTAACGAACCAAGGATGACCATTTTAGATTTTAACGGAGTTCAATATGAAAAATATATCCATTTTAAACAAGACCCGCAAAGTCAAGGGGACCAACATTTTCTATCGTGAAGCCGGAAAACAGACTTGCCCGACGTTGCTTTTGCTTCATGGCTTTCCCACCTCGAGCCATATGTTTCGCAATTTAATTCCAAAGCTGGCCGACAAGTTTCATATTGTTGCGCCAGATTTGCCCGGCTTCGGTTTCTCTGACGCGCCGGATCACGATCGCTTCAAATATACGTTTGCCCATCTGGCGGAAGTCATCGGGAAGTTCACGGAAAAATTGGGACTCAAGAAATTTGCCATCTACGTTTTTGATTACGGCGCGCCGGTCGGATTCCGGCTCGCCCTGAACCATCCTGACCGCATTACGGGAATCATTTCTCAAAACGGCAACGCTTATGCTGAAGGGCTGAGCGAGGGCTGGAATCCGATTCGCGCTTATTGGGAAAATCCCAGCCGGCAAAATCGGAATGCCTTGCGGGTGATGAACAGTTTGGAAACGACACGCTGGCAGTATTATCACGGAGTTAAAAATGCCAGGGAACGCATTGCGCCGGAGGCGATTGCCCTCGACCAGGCCCTGTTAGACCGGCCTCAAAGCGCCGAAATTCAATTGGATTTGTTTGGGGACTATAAAAGCAATGTCGCGCTCTATCCTAAATTTCAGGAATTTTTCCGCAAACATCGGTTGCCGACTTTGGTCGTTTGGGGAAAGAACGATCCGTTTTTTCTGCCAGCGGGTGCGGAAGCCTACCGCCGGGATAATCCCGCAGCGAAAGTGATCTTCTACGATACCGGACACTTTGCGCTCGAAACTCATGTTGAGCAAATTGGAGACAAGATCCGTTCCTTTGCAAAAGAGCTGAAGCCATCAACCTGAGAGTTGACCCGGCGGCGGTTCCAGGTTGAAAGCTTGGCTTCTGGGCAATTGCCGCATAAGTGCAAGGCGCGACGCGGGGAATTTTCTGTAAAATTTGGCCGATTCGTGTTTATTTTTAAATATGACCCGGCAGCAAACTCAAAATTCGAAACTGTATCTGGCAATTGCCCGC